>NZ_JBNKFS010000002.1:0-252480 GCF_050289425.1 Sedimenticola sp.
GATTGGTTGTGACCGTTGATCCAACCGTTAACCTCTTTTCGCCAAGAGAATCGAGTGGAAACCACAACTCTCATCCACCAATTTGATCTCAATATTTTCAAATCCAACAGAATTTAATATTGTCTTGTATTCATCAGGATCCAAGCTTGAGTGGTAAACCTCTTCGCCTTCTACTCTGCCTGTGACCTCGCCCGATTCGTGTCCGATGGTGAGAAGCAGAGAACCCTCCAAATTAAGGTGGTCAGCAAACAGAAGTAGTACTTGACGCTGTTCTTCCTGATTTAAGTGAAAAAATCCATCCCAACTGACGATTCCGTCAAATTTGGTATCAAGCTTCAGGTTTCTCATATCCATTGCTATCCAAGTAGCATTGGGGAAACGGGACTTCGAGATCTCCAGCATTTTCGGTGACGCATCCAGACCGGTCACCCTAAGCCCCTGTTCGAGAAAATACCCCGTAATCGGTTCTCCCGCCCCACAACCCACATCCAAAACCCGGCCTTCTGAAGGTAATAGTTTGATGAATTTATCCAACCAACCCTTCTCAAAGAAAGTGCGAGGACGATGGTCATCCCAGGCATGAGCATGACGCTCATAAATCTGGACAGTACGGCTGTGAATATATTTAAGATTTGGCATTTCACACGATCTTTAACAGCGGATAAACCAAGAAACACATACTTCAAAAAACCACCGCCCTTGGAAAATCCACTGTAACGCCCCAGTTGGCTGGTATTTTTACCCGATAAAGGCCCCAAACACTTTGATGACACCCTCTTCTTCATCGAGTGTTAATTGAGCCAGTACTTCACCTTTTTTTCTTTCAAAAAATCCTTTCCAAAGAACCGTAACACCAGACTCTCTATAAATGCATGACAGAAACTCTCTATCCTTTTTAATATTTCCAGTTTCTTTGTAGCTTTCAGCCATTTGCCGCTCAACCTCTTCTTTTGGAACGGCTTTCAACATCTTGGTGGAAAAATCCTTAGACATTTTTTCATAGTCGTTCTCATTTGAGCCCTGAACAATATTTGCCATTATTGGCTCTGCTATCTCGAGTATTTCCTCATGTGATTGTCTTGAAAAATCCATTTTATTTCCTCGTCAAAGCTAACATGTTATTACCCAGCAAATTCGCACAATCCATTGCAATACAGGACATATCGCTCTATGCATTATTCCGCCCATCTAAACCAGGCAGCCTTTGAGGGGATACTGGTTTGAAGTGGTATTCAGCATCCTACCAAGCAGATATCCCTTATGCTCAGTAGGTTAACAAACAAGAAACGCCTGGTGAAATTATTTCGCTAAGGTACTGAATGGATGGGGGGCATAGCCAAGCGATAACGGTTACCTTATTTTATCTGGCGCGCTGATAAGACTGGCTCTGTTTTCGGAAGCGTCCGCTATCGGCAGTCAAGAGCAGACATCAGGCTAACCCGTGGCACGGGCTGGAACCATCAAAAAGCGGACTGTCGAATCAACGCTCTTATTTATATTTACGACTGGTTTGGAGCTTAGCAGAGAACCAACCTGACAACATGCGCTTGTATGTTGATTACTGACCATCAGTAGTCGCAACACCTTCTTTAGCCAGAATATTGGCCCCGCCACTTGCTATTCCCGCCACGATTGCAGGTGAAGTCAACCCAATCTGAAGTGCTAACCAAGCGCCAAATTGATTGTCATTTGCTAAATAAGCCACCGCGATAACAAATCCCATACTCGGATACCCAATCATCCAACCAAAAAAATATATCAAATATTTTGACTTGGACATCTTGTCTTTTGGATCTCTATCTAAGTGTTCTTTGATAGATATGCCAGTCAAAATGAAAGCGCCTAGCACGACAAATATAAGTGTACCGAAATTCCCGGTTATAATTGCTTGCAACTGGTCAATATTCATCTTCTATCCTGATACGATTAGAGGCGAAGGCCTCAATGAATTTGTCCTTAATAGAAGCAGTTGCATCGAAGTTTGCTCTTGTCGTCAATAAGACATGACCCTCTTTGGACCTTCTCGGATAGATCTTGACTTGCTGGTTCAGCTCCGGTGATGAATTTAGCTTTTTGACGACGACCGTAGGGGCAATATGAGCTTCTCTTGCTATTCCATGTATTGTCCTGGCTCTAAATTTTTTATTACTCAGGGATTTCAATATTTTCTTTTCTATTTCGTCCATGCGACCTCCAAATATAAATTCCATCGGCTGTGATAGTGAGCTTGCGCGAAGCCAGCAGTAACTAAAGCTCGGCTGAATTTTTGTTAGCGTATTTTTTCAAGCTGAAACTCATATGCACTAATTTTGATAGGGCCATTTTCTTCAATGTACTCTTTTGCCTGCTGCTTCCTTATTCTACCTGCTTGCTGACCAGTTATGATTCTTTGCCTCATATATTCAAGTACTTGTTGACCAGTCAAGAAAATGGCAATTTTAGGATTATCATTGAAAAATTCATTTCCTGATATTTCATCTTCATTTACTACAGTGCTCTTAATTCTGTGAAGATATTTCTGACATTCCTTTCTTCTTTTTGTTGAGATTGTCTCCAAAAAATCTTTTAAATCATGGCTTGACGAGGAGATATTATGAGCAAATTTATTTCTTAACCAGCCAAGCATTTCAATATACTTGATATAACTATCTGGTAATAACTGCAATGACTTAACAAAGGCAATCTTTCCATTATTGGTAGTTCCCATTTGAATTGAAGTTATTGGATCAAGTAGTTCTGGTCTATTCAATTCTTCAACAATCATTACAGCTGTTACAGCTTCAAATAATGAGAATAACTTGATGATCATTGTCCAATCATCATCCATTTGAGCATCTTGAAAGAAGCCTTTCCGAACCCCAATAAATTCCTCTAAATCCTCTATGTATTTATTCATTGCATTTAAACGCTAACCCTGTTTATACAACCGGTACATCCGGCGCAATATACAGCTGTAGAATATTTTTATGATTCCGACATATTATTTTATCCATGTTCTATGTTTTGGAATAATTATGGAGTTAGGCATTCCGGCCATAGAAGTTTATTCCTTAACATGCCTAAGCTTATCAGCCAGCAACTATGTTGAACAGCCGCAAGATGAACGGCAGGTTTATGTCGAAAGCAGCCTTCCAGAGGAAAAACTCGAATGTCTGCTTGGTCGCATACCAGACCTAACCCATGCTGTGAGAAGTCGCGGATACAAAACCCGATCAGCTCTGCGGCTCCAGTATATGGGTTGGTTTGCCATCCAGGCTCTGCTGGTTTCTCTCTTGCCAATAGTCGCGAATACCGGCTTCCCCCTTCTTTTCCGTCCAATCGAGCAATTGCTCACGTTCGCCTACATAATCCAAAAACGGCACTGCCATACCGCAGGAGGTCTGTACCAGATCTACCGCCAGATCGAAGATCTGCCGTGCGCCCGGCAGTGGATTGAAGTGACTATAAAGGGTTTCCCATTCGGCATCGTACGTGTGGATAACGCGGGCCGTGCCATACAGACGCAAGATCATGGGATTACCTTCAAAGGCACAAAACATCAGTGTCATCCGGGGCAGTTCTTGGACATGGGCGGCCGTCTCATTGCCGCTACCGGTTACGTTGAGCCAGATCACCCGCCGTTCATCCAGCACGCGCAGTGAGTCCATCCCCTTGGGCGACAGGTTGATGCGTCCATCCGCGGCTGCGGTGGCCACAAAAAAGAGTTTTTGATGGCCAATAAAATCGACCATCCTGGCCGGTATTTCGCCATATCGTTGTCCCATGAAGCTTCTCCTCTGTCGGTGATGAATCCGTAGATTTATGTCGGCGGAGGTTTGCCCCGGCCCGATTCTCCTGCGATGATTCGAGCATAACATGACAGCAACCCGAGGAAACCCGATGGAACGTATCACTATATCCCTGGATGAAGAGCTGATCGGTCAGTTTGAGGAGTACCTGAAACGGCGCCGTTACAAGAATCGCTCCGAGGCCATACGGGATATGATCCGGGATACCCTGGAGGCGGACCGCATGGAAAATGCCGATAGCGGCCACTGTATCGGTACCCTGACCTATGTCTTCAACCACGAAGAGCGGGAGCTGGCCAGACGCCTGACCCACGCCCACCACCATCATCACGACGTCTCCATCTCCACCCTGCACGTCCATCTGGACCACGAGAATTGCCTGGAAACGGTGGTGGTTAACGGCCCCACCAAACAGGTTGAGGAGTTTGCCAACGCAGTCATCAGCCAGCCGGGGGTACGGCACGGTAAGCTGAACCTGATCCCGGTGGAAGTACAGCAAGAGCACCACCACCACGGCAGCGGCGCCCATAAACACAGCCATACCCACCCGCAGACCTGAATCAGCCGCCGGCCCTGGGGAGAGGGCAGACACGGGGGTCGGCCCCTACGTTGGGTCAGGGGTATTCACGCGCAACCATTGATGGACCGGGACCTGAGGCGGGTGTAGGGGCAACCCCCTGTGGTTGCCCTTCTCGTTCCCACACTCCGCGTGGGAACGCCTACCAGGTTTGGGGAAAGGGCAGACACGGGGGTCTGCCCCTACGGTGGGTCAGGGGTATTCACGCGCAACCATCTATGGCCAGGATCCGAGGCGGGTGTAGGGGCAACCCCCTGTTGTTGCCCTGTCTTGCCGGCGTCCACGGACAAGGGTAGGCACGGGGGCCTACCCCTACGTGTTCTCGTTCCCACGCTCCGCGTGGGAATGCCTACCAGGTTTGGGGAAAGGGCAGACACGGGGGTCTGCCCCTACGTTGGGTTAGAGGGTATTCACGCGCAACCATTGATGGACCGGGATCCGAGTTAGGTGTAGGAAATTTCATCTTTGGCTGGCCGATTGTATTACGAATTATTTTTTTGTAATATCTCATAAACCATCCGGGTACTGCCGCACCCACTCCCGGTCCGCCCTCCACCGGAGTCTGCAGATGTTTAAACGGCTAATCCGCTACCTGGTCACCGCAGTGCCCCTGCTCCCGTCCCTGGCCGTCGCCCACTTTCAGACCCTGATTCCGTCCCAAGACTTAATCCATGCCGCCACCCCGCGCGTCGTACAACTGGATATGCGCTTTACCCATCCGATGCGCCGAGGCCCGGTGATGAGCATGGGGAAACCTGTCCGCTTTGGCGTATTGAGTCCCCTGGGCGACATTGACCTGCGCCCCGCCCTGACCCCCTATGAGGTCAACAGTGCCACCGCCTATCGGGCCGACTACCGCTTTACCCGGCCCGGCGACTACCTGTTTTACCTGCAGCCCGCCCCTTACTGGGAGCCGGCCGAGGGGAAAATGATCGAGCACTACACCAAGGTAGTGGTGGACGCCTTCGACGGTGCCAGCGACTGGGACAGGCTGGTGGGATTCCCGGTTGAGATCGAGCCGTTGGTACGCCCTTACGGACTCTGGACCGGCAACCTGTTTCAGGGCGTCGTCAGACGCGACGGCCAGCCGGTGCCGTTTGCCAAACTGGAGATCGAATGGCTGAATGACGGCTCCGTCACGCCACCGGCCGATGCCTACCTGACCCAGGTGATCAAGGCGGATGCCAACGGCACCTTCAGTTATGCCCTGCCCCGGGCCGGCTGGTGGGGATTTGCCGCATTGCTGGAAGGGCCCGACAAATTGCCGGGGCCGGACGGCGCGGCCGTACCGGTCGAACAGGGGGCGTTGATCTGGGTCTTTGCCCGGGACATGCCCTAAGAGAGGAGTCAGGACCATCGCACATATCCCTGATGGTGTGCTCTCCACACCGATATTGATCACCGGCGCCGTCGTCACCAGTAGTCTGCTGGCGGTGGCGGTGCGCCGGCTCGATTTCGAGCGTATTCCCCAGGCGGCCGTGCTCTCTGCCGCGTTCTTCATCGCTTCACTGGTTTCGGTACCGGTCGGGCCGAGCAGTGTGCACCTGATCCTCAACGGTTTGATGGGGGTGGTCCTGGGTTGGGCGGCGGTACCGGCCATCCTGGTGGCGCTGCTCATGCAGGCGGTTTTCTTCGGCTACGGCGGCCTGTTGGTACTGGGGGTGAACAGCATGAATATTGCTCTGCCGGCACTGATCTGCGGCGCCCTGTTGGGTCCGGCACTGAGGCGCTCTAACGGCCGCGCCAGCCTGTTCTGGGGCGCCGCGAGCGGTGCCCTGGGAGTCGTGCTGACCGGCATCCTGGTCAGCCTCAGTCTCGGTTTCAGCAGTCCCGATTTTCTGCCGGCTGCCAAGGTGGTACTCGCCACCTATGCCCCATTGATGATCGCCGAGGCGGCCGTCACCGGGTTTACCTTGGGATTTATCCTCAAGGTCGCCCCGGAATTGATCCGTCTTCAGGAGTGATGCGATGTCGCACGTCCGTTTGATCTGCCTGCTTTTGCTGCTGGTACAAGGTAGCGCCGAGGCCCATCTGTTAAAGCTGTTTGCCTATGTCGAGGGGGAGCAGATTCACGGCTCGGTCTACTTTGCCGGAGGCGCCAACGCGGCCGGAGCGGCGCTCACCGTCCACGACGCGGATGACCGGCTGCTGGCCGATTTCACCACCGATGCCCAAGGCGTCTTCAACTACACCCCGGCGGCCCCGGGCGACTACCGGCTACGGGCCGATACCGGCGACGGCCATCAGGCAGAGTGGCGTATTCGCACCGATGAATTCACCGCTTCACCGCCCACAGATGCAAAGACCGTTACATCCCCGGCACGCACAGCACCGGCACAACAGCCCCCCCCATCCGACGCACGGCTGGCGGCGCTGATCGAGCAAGCGCTGGCACACCAGATAGGACCGCTGCGCGAAGCATTGCAACGCAGTGAAGCGCGGGCGCGACTGAGCGACATCATCGGCGGCGTCGGTTTTATCTTTGGACTGGCCGGCGTTGCACTCTGGTGGCGTAACCGGAAGGGTCCCCCGTCGTCATGATGCCGCTAACCCTCCTCAACGACGATGATCGTCAACACCGGCTGCAGCAGTTCGATCCGCGTCTGCGTCTGATCGCCGCCCTACTGTTTGCCGTGACGGTGGTTTCGCTGCAACGCTTACCGCTGCTGTTGGCCACCCTGATGCTGGCGCTGACCCTGGCCTGGCACATCGGCCTGCGCGGGCCGCTGCTGGTCAAGCGACTGCTGGCGATGGAAGGGTTCATGATCGTGTTACTGATCACGCTACCGTTCTCGGTCCCGGGAGAGAGTTGGCTGACCCTGGGGCCGTTGAGTGCCAGCACCGCCGGCCTGGAACGGACCGCGGCGATCATCCTCAAGGCCAATTCGGTGGTGATCATGTTGATGGCGTTGATCGGCACCCTGGAACCGGTCGTGTTGGGACACGCACTGGGACAGTTACGCATACCGGAAAAATTGATCCACCTGTTCTTGTTTACGGTGCGCTATATCGGCGTGCTGTCCGACGAGTATCAAACCCTGCGCCAGGCGATGCGCGCACGCGCTTTTGTGGCCGGCAGCAACCGGCACACCTGGCGCAGTCTCGGCTGGCTGATGGGCATGTTACTGGTACGCAGTCTGGAGCGTTCACGGCGCATTCTGGCGGCGATGAAATGCCGCGGTTTCAACGGCCGCCTCTACCTGATCAATCGCAACCGCTGGCGCCATCGGGACAGTCTCGCGTTACTGGCGACTGCCGGCCTCGCCACCACCTTGCTACTGCTGGAGCAGAGCCTATGACCCACACCTTGATTGCGCTACAGGATGTTGCTTTCGGTTATCCGGGCCACCCGGTACTGTCCGGCGTCAACTTTCATCTGCACCCGGGTGAGCGGGTCGCGCTGCTAGGTGAAAACGGCGCCGGCAAGACCACCTTGCTGCAACTGCTGGTGGGACTGTACAAACCCGCCAGTGGACGGATTACCGCGTTTGGACGCGAGCGCCGCAGTGAACAAGATTTTCACGAAGTGAGGGCCAAGGCCGGGTTACTGTTTCAAGATGCCGATGACCAGTTGTTTTGTCCCACGGTGCTGGAAGACGTGGTGTTTGGTCCGCTCAATCTGGGCAAGAGCGAGGCGGAGGCCAAAGCGATTGCCGATCAGGTTCTCGCTTCCCTGGAGCTCTCCCGCTACGCCGAACGGGTGACCCACAAACTCTCCGGAGGCGAGAAACGGATGATCTCCCTGGCCACGGTACTGGCCATGCAACCGGAAGTGTTGTTGATGGATGAGCCGACCAACGGGCTCGACGAAAAGGCCGAACAGCGGCTGTTGCAACATCTGGAATCGCTGCCCCAGGCAATGGTGTTTGTCTCACACGACCGGAAACTGGTCGAGCGGTTGGCCACCCGTGCCGTGATGATCCAAGACGGCACCCTGGTTGAAGGCGTCATGCATAGCCATCCCCACGTGCACACCCATTCCCATCTGCATATCCATGCCGCCGGTATCGATGCCGGACATGAGCATGACGGCACCGTGCCGGAACACCAGCATGCACATGATAAAAACTGACGCCACCCTGTTTGCGTAGCGCCCCCTCCATCAAGGCGTGTCAAAAAAAAGCCCCCTGGCGTACGGCAACGCCAGAGGGACAAAATCCGACGATCGGGAATAACCTTCATCATCGGCAGAGCACAGCAGTAAAAATTCGTTAGGTTTGGCTGTTAACCGGCCCTAAAAACCGTCCAACGGAAATGGCTCAAGCGCCACCCCCGTTTCACAAACGGTTTTAGCCTGCGCCACCACCTGCACGCCAAACGTCGTCATGTAGAATGCCGCCAAATCGATCAGGCTGTTGAGATAAACGGTATCCCCCTGCTTCGCGGCCAGCTGCCGCTGTGCCGCCAAAGCGGTACGGGCCAACTGCCAGCCACCGACCAGGTTACCCAGCATGTGGAGAAAAGGGACCGCGCCGGCCAGCACCGCGGTCAGCGATTCACGGCCGTTGGCCAATACCCAGTCGGTAGCGGAGGCCAGCGCATCCACCATATCCGACAGCACCAAACCAATCGGCCGCAAGAGGTCTTCGTCACATAACAAACGGCAGGTTTCACGCAGATCGACAATCAGTTCACGCAGCGTCTCGCCCTTTTCACGCAAGATCTTGCGACTGATCAGATCGTTGCCCTGAATGCCGGTGGTGCCTTCATAGATGGTGATAATGCGCGCGTCACGAAACAGCTGGGCGATGCCGGTCTCCTCGACAAAGCCCATGCCGCCGAACACCTGAATGGCGTCGTCGCACACATCGTTGCCGATCTCCGTACACCACCCCTTGGCCACCGACGACACAATAGACGAGACGGATGAACAACCCTTCACCCCTAAGCAGCGACACCACCAGCAGCTCGGAACTCGAGCGACGAATCCTGGCATTTGCACGTGAATACCCCGAACAGGGCCAGGCGGCCGTCGCGGCTAAACTACGTGCCCAAGGGTTCAGCATTTCGCCGTCAGGGGTGCGCTACATCTGGAAAAAACACAACCTGGAAACCGCTATCAAGCGTCTGCGCGCATTGGCGCAGCAAGCCCCCGACGGAATCGATTCGCTGACCGAAAACCAGCAGCGCCTGTTGGAGCGCGGTAACCTGACCGCACGTTTGACACGTCAAGGGGGAGCTACCGAAGGCGATGCGGAGAATGGGGAAGAACCGCTGGAACGTCGCCAGATCATCCTGAACGCGGCGGCGGAGCTGTTTTCGGTTTCCGGCTATGACCGCACCTCTATCCGGGATATCGCCGCCAAGGTCGGCCTGTTGCCGGGGTCCGTGTACCACCACTTCCCTTCCAAAGAGGCACTCTATCTGGCGGTCCTACGCGAAGGCTTCGTCTCCCAGATGGCACGGATTAAAGCAGCGGTGGCAAAGGAGAGCGATCCGTGGGAAAGACTCAAGCTGGAGTGCGAAGAGCATGTCCACGGTATCGTTGACAGTTCCCCCATCCATCGCATCACCGGACATAACCTGGCCCTGTCTGACAACCTGGCCCTGCAGGCCAAGATCAAGCCCTACCGGCAAGCCTACGAAGATATCTTCCGCCAACTCATCGATGCCCTGCCTACCACCGACAAGGTCGATCATTCGCTACTTCGCCTTTTTCTTCTCGGCGGCATGAACTGGATTTTTTTATGGTACCGGGAGGGTGGAAAAAGCGGGCGCCAGATTGCCGACCTGATGGTGGATATGATCCGTCACGGCGTCGGACCTCTCCCTCTACAGTAAGTCAGCTTCCAGCTGCTCCAACCATCCCGGTTGACAGCCAATCAACGGGGTGAGATTTTGAACTAACCGTCCCCATCTCGGTCGGAATCTGCCTCAACGGCTATTACTTAAAGCAACTATCGGGGAAATCCGTGCCCAACCTCTTTAACCGCCCATCGGTGCTTGTCCAGACCCTGCTGTTTATCCTGTTCAGCCTGATATTGGCGCCGACGGCGATGGCGGCGAAACAAAGCAGCCCAGCCAATCCGCTGGGTATCGCCGCACCGAGTATCGAAGGCACCAAGGCCAAGATCAGTGAGTTGGAAGCCATCGCTGGGCAAGAGGGGAGCGACGCCAAAGAGTTGGAGAGCTACCGCCAGATACTGGATTACCTGCAACAAGCGGAGAAAGAGCAGCAACAGGCGGAACGCTACAAGCAGACGGTCGACAATGCCGAACAGCAGCTCAATCAACAGCGTAGCGCACTCAACCGGTTCCTCAAACAGAACACGGAGCCCGCCATTCCGGACCATCTTACCGTTGAAGAGCTGACCCGCCGCTACAACCAGGCCCAGTCGGAACGGCAACTTGCCCAAACCCAACTGCAGGATCTGGAGGAGCAGCGCGCAATCCAGCGGCTGCGACCGGAACAGTCGGGTATGGAGCTGGCCGAAAGCAAACGGCAACTGGAAGAGTTGGAGGGACGTCTTGGCGGCGAGAGCAGTACCACCCTCGCCGCGCATCAGAAGCAGTTGCTGCTAGCCAATCAGTCGATGTTGAAAGATAAAATCCAGCGGATACAGATGGAGCGACTCAGCTACACCCATCGCATGGACCAGTTGGCGCTGCAGATTCAATTGGCCCAGGCCCGGCTCAAACAGACGGATACCCTGGTGCAACTGTTCCAGGAACGGGTCTCATCCGTCCAGGCCGAAGAGGCACAGCAGGCCCAGGCGGAAGCCGCCATCGCCCAGCAGCAGGCGGCCGGCAAGCACCCATTAATCCAGCAATATGCCGCCCTAAACACCGAATTGAGCCGACAGTTGACACAGCTGGCCAGCCAGACGGAGAGCGTCACCCTGGAGCTGGAAAAAAACGTCGCCCGCAAAGAGTCGATCCGCCAGAGTCAGGAACGGGTGCAACAACAGATCAGCATCGGTGGGCTTGAAGAACAACCGGGACGGGTACTGCAGAGACAGCGCAGCGACCTGCCCCGGTTATCCGATATCCAGAAGAGCGTTGCGAAACGCCGTTCCCAGATTGCCACCTCCAGGCTTGAGTCATTCCAGATTGAGGATCTGCGCCAGCAACTGCAGGCGGAACTGAGCCATGATCTGATCGATGAAACCCGGCCCGAGTCACTGAGCGAGTCGGCGTGGCAATCGATTCGCAACGAGCTGAAACAGTTGTTGGAAAATAGACAGTTGCTGCTGGACAAACTCAAGACCGCCTACGATCGTTACGAAAAAGCGTTGGCCGATCTCAGCGCCGAACAACTCCAACTCTATGACCGGGTCGCCCAGTATGGCGAACTGCTTGACCGGCATCTGTTGTGGATCCCCTCCACCACCCGGATAGATGCCGGGACATTCGGCTTCGCCCTGGAAGGACTGAGCTGGTTTTTTTCTGCGGTCAATTGGGAAAATGCCGCTTCAGGCATGATCAACGGCCTGGAACGCTCCCCCTACCGGGTAATCACCCTGGCCATTATCCTCGGCCTGCTGCTGGTTAACCGGAAAAAAATGTACCGACAACTGGAGCAGATCGCCCCGTCAGTGGGCAACGTCACCAAAGATCATTTCAGACACACGGTGAAAGCCTTTGCCATCACCCTGCTGCTGGCGCTGCCCTGGCCCCTGTTGATGGCGGCATTGGGCTGGTGGCTGACCGCGGGTTCCGACCACTCCTTCATTGTCGCGGTCTCCATCGGACTAAGACGGGTGGCGGTGTTCTTTTTTATCATCCAGATCCTGCGCTACCTGTTCATCGCAAACGGGTTGGCCGAAGTCCACTTCCGCTGGAATCCGGCCAACGGCAAGATGTTCCGGCACCATCTGCACTGGCTGGTCGCGGCGCTGGTCCCTCTTGCCTTCACCGTCGGCGTATTCGAGTGGGTGGAAAACGAAGCCTACATCAACTCCCTGGGGAGACTGGCCTTTATTGCCGCGCTGCTGGTCACCGCGCTGTTTTTCCATCGCATGCTCAATCCCTGGACCGGGTTCCTGGCAGTGGATGGCAATGGCAACCGCACCCGTCTAAGCCGGCTTTGGTATCCCACGGCCATCTTCATCTGCCTGAGTCTGGCCGTACTGGCGATGGAGGGTTACTACTTCAGCGCACTCAACCTGGAACGCATGCTGTTTATCTCCCTGTTTGCTGGCATCCTCATGTTCCTGATCTATCATCTGCTGGCGCGCTGGCTGCTGGTCGCGGAGCGACGCCTGGCGCTGGCACGGGCCAGAGCCAAACGGCAGGCGGCCCAGGAGGCGAAGATTGCCAAAGAGGCCGCCGAGGCCGCCGGTGAAGGTATGCCGGAGCTGGCGGAATTTGAGGCGGTCAATCTGGCCACCATCAATGAACAGACCCGTCGCCTGCTGCGGGTCGGGTCCGGCATCGTGTTTGCCGCCCTGCTCTACCTGATCTGGGAGCAGCTAACCCCGGCCCTGAGCTGGCTCAACAACGTGGTGCTGTGGCAATTCGAGAACGGCAGCGGACAACTGGCCAATATCTCCCTATGGGACGGACTGTTGGCGCTACTGGTACTCATGCTGACCCTGATCGCCGGGCGCAACCTGCCCGGTCTGTTGGAGATCGCGCTGCTGCAACCGTTGAACCTGGATCTCGGCAATCGCTACGCCGTCTCCACCATGAGCCGCTACACCATCTACGGCGGCGGCAGTCTGCTGGTGCTAAACCTGATTGGACTGGAGTGGAGCGACGTACAGTGGTTGGTGGCCGCCATGGGTGTCGGCCTCGGCTTCGGTCTGAAAGAGATCTTTGCCAACTTCTTCTCCGGTATCCTGATCCTGTTCGAGCGTCCGATCCGCATCGGCGACACCGTCACCATCGGCGACATCAGCGGTACGGTGTCACGCATCCGCATTCGCGCCACCACCATCACCGACTGGGACAACAAGGAGCTGGTGGTACCGAACAAAAACTTCATTACCGATCCGCTGATCAACTGGACCCTGTCGGACCCGATTACCCGCATCGTCATCAAGGTGGGGATCGCCTACGGATCGGATACCGACAAGGCCCTGCGCATCATGACCGACGTTGTGGAGCGCCATCCCGACGTCATGAAGGAACCGCGGGCCACCATCTTTTTCACCGGATTCGGCGACAGCTCCCTGGACTTCGACATACGCGTCTTTGTCAGTGAAAATCTCAAACGCATGCCACTGATCCACGACCTGCACATGGGATTGAACAAAGCGCTGGCCGAGGGCGGTATCGAGATACCCTTCCCACAGCGCGATCTGCACCTGCGCTCGGTGGCGCCCGGAATCAATCCGCGGGGTGAGGGCAAGGCCTAACCCCCCTGCGGTTGCCCGGACATTCGTGCAGACGCCGATCCGGGCAGGCACAGGGGCCTGCCCCTACAACACCGGATTGCCCAGGTTCTCGTTCCCACGCTCCGCGTGGGAATGCATACCGCGCGATAATCGCGTGGGCACAAAAGACGTGCCCACCCTACCAGGCTCGAAACAGAGTATCTACGACATCGCAATGTCCACCCGGTACAGCGTTTATATCGGCCCGTAGGGGCAACCCCCCGTGGTTGCCCGGACAATCGTGCGGATACCGACTCAGGCAGGCACGGGGGCCTGCCCCTACGGCACCGGAATGCCCATTCGGCACAAGGCTCTCGTTCCCACGCTCCGCATGGGAATGCATACCGCACGATAACCGCTCCCGCAAAGGGTGTTGCCCGCATTTGTGACAACCCACCACACCCTTTAGAATGCCCCGATGAACGATCCCTCTCTTACGCCAGACCGGCTCGACCAAACTCTCAGCCGTGTCTTTGGCTACCCACGCTTCCGTCCCCATCAGCGTGAAATCATCGAGCAACTCTGCCGCGGCGAATCGGCCTTTGTGCTAATGCCCACTGGCGGCGGCAAGTCGCTCTGCTACCAGTTACCCGCCCTTTTACGCCCCGGCGTCGGTATCGTCATCTCACCGCTGATTTCACTGATGAAGGACCAGGTCGATGCGTTGCGCGCCAACGGGGTCACAGCGGCCTTCTACAACTCATCCCTGTCTGCCGAAGCCGCCCGCCAGGTATTGGCGCAACTGCATAACCAGGAGCTGACGCTGCTCTACGTCGCGCCCGAGCGGCTGATGCGCGAAGACTTCATCGAGCGGCTGCGGGAGATCGATATCGCCCTGATCGCCATCGACGAGGCACACTGTGTCTCCCAGTGGGGACACGATTTCCGCCCGGAATACGCCCAGCTCGGAGAGCTGGAATCCCTGTTTTCCGGTATCCCGCGCATCGCCCTCACCGCCACCGCCGACCCCCAGACCCGCCGGGATATCCTGCGCGTACTGAAGCTGGAGCAGGCCGCCTGCCATATCACCGGCTTCGACCGCCCCAACATCCGCTACGCGGTGCTGGAGAAGCACAACCCGTTCAACCAGTTGACCCGCTTTCTTGAGGGTCACCGCGACGAGGCCGGGATCATCTACGCCCTCAGCCGCAAACGGGTGGAGCGGCTCACCGCCCAGCTCTACGAAAAGGGGATCCGTGCCGCCGCCTACCACGCTGGGCTGTCGGCCGAACAGCGCCACTGGGTGCAGGAGCAGTTTCTGCGCGACGAGATCGACATTGTGGTCGCCACCGTCGCTTTCGGCATGGGCATCGACAAGCCCAACGTGCGCTTCGTGGTCCATTACGACCTGCCGAAGAATATCGAGAGCTATTACCAGGAGACCGGCCGCGCCGGCCGTGACGGTTTGCCCGCCGAGGCACTGCTGCTGTTCGGCACCCAGGATATGGTGCTGGTACGCCAACTGGTGGAAGGTGGCGACAACCCGGAACGGGTGCGGATCGAACTGCACAAACTGAACACCATGATCGCCCTGGCCGAAAGCGTCACCTGCCGTCGCCAGGTGCTGTTGAACTACTTCGGCGAACAGATCGAGGGCGGTTGCGGCAACTGTGACCTCTGCCTCGATCCGCCCGAGACCTTCGATGCCACCGAGGACGCCCGCAAAGCGCTCTCCTGCGTCTACCGGGTGGGCCAGGCCTTCGGCATCCGCCATGTGGTCGATGTGCTGCGCGGCGCCGACAACGAACGTATCCGCCGCCTTGGCCATGACCGGCTCAGCACCTACGGCATCGGCCGTGACAAAAACGATATCGAGTGGTCCAGCCTGATTCGCCAACTGATCCACCACGGTTATCTGCAGCAGGATATCGAGCACTATTCGGTGCTGCGGCTCACTTCGGAAGCGCGTCCCGTGTTGCGTGGCGAAAAACCGCTGCAGTTGGCGCTGCCACGTATCCGGGAAACCAACCGCCGCAAGGCCAAGGCACCGAAAGGCGCCGCCGAGATCGGGCCCTATGATGAAGCCCTGTTTGAAATCCTGCGTCGCCTGCGCAAATCCCTGGCCGACGAGGCAGGCGTACCGCCCTATGTGGTGTTCGGCGACAACTCGCTGCTACTGATGGCACGGGACAAACCGACGGAGTCAGAGCAGTTTTTACAGATCAGCGGTGTGGGCCAGGCCAAACTGGAGCGTTACGGGGACGCCTTCATGAATGCCATCGCCGCCCACGATGTGGAGATAGAAAATGGTTGATCGACCCGCCCCGTCGGCAAACCGCGCCCCCTTAAAAACGCGCCCGAATCACGGCACAATAGTCCCCTAGCGGAACAGTAAAAAGGAGAGGCGGATGGATCGACGCTGGATCACACTGGGCGCAGCTTTGGCCATGGCGCTGGGCCTGTATTGGGGCATCGATCTGGCACTGCCACTGCGCACTGGGCTCTCCATCCTCGCTTTCATCGCCCTGCTCTGGGTCACGGAGACCTTTCACATCACCATCACCGCCCTGCTGATACCGGTCCTGACGGTGGCCAGCGGTGTGTTCACCAGCGCTGACGCCCTGAAACACTTTGCCCACCCGATCATCTTCCTGTTCCTCGGTGGCTTCGCCCTGGCCGCGGCCCTGCACCGACAGCAACTGGATGTGCGACTCGCCACGCTGGTCATGCGCACGGCCAGGGGGCGACTGTCGGCCGCCGCACTGCTGCTGTTCGCGACCACCGCCTTCGTCTCGATGTGGATCTCCAATACCGCCACCACCGCCATGATGCTGCCGTTGGCGCTGGGCCTGCTCGCCTGCCTGCCCTATGAAACCCATCGCCGGACATACTGGTATCTGCTGCTCGGGGTCGCCTACTCGGCCAATATTGGCGGCATCGGCACCCTGGTAGGCAGTCCACCCAACGCGATTGCCGCCGCCTCGGCAGGCATCAGCTTTGCCAAATGGATCAGTTTTGGCCTGCCGATTGTGCTCGCCCTGCTGCCGCTGATGTGGCTGCTGCTGTGGTTGGTGTTTCGCCCCGACCTCTCCCAGCCGTTGGCGTCGACCACGGCGACAACGGCTGCACTGACCCGGCCGCAGCGACTGACGCTGGGCGTGTTTTTGCTTACCGTACTGCTCTGGTTGCTGAGTCGACCGCTTTCGCTCTGGCTCGGGATCACGGCAGATTTTGACTCACTCGTGGCGATCATGGCCATCGTCCTGATCGCCGCCTTGCGACTGGTGGAGTGGAAGGATATCGAGCAATCGGCCAACTGGGGCGTGCTGCTGCTGTTCGGCGGCGGCCTGACCCTGTCTGCCCTGCTCAAAGAGACCGGCACCAGCGTGTTCCTGGCACAGGGGGCAGCCGGGCTGTTGCAGGACGCACCGCTGCTGCTATTGCTGTTCGCCATCATCTTTTTCATGGTGATGCTGACCGAGGTGGCCAGCAATACCGCCAGCAGTGCCCTGATGATCCCCATCTTCGCCTCGATTGCCGAGGCCATGGGGATCTCCTCCGCCATCATGACGGTGGTGATCGCCATCGCCGCCTCCTGCGCCTTTATGTTGCCGGTCGCCACGCCACCCAATGCCATCGTATTCGGATCCGGCTTTATCCCACAGGTTCAGATGATGCGCATGGGCATGGTGCTGAATCTGCTACTGGCATGCCTGATCAGTCTGGTGACCTGGTGGATCATTTAGGTCCTGTTAATACCGTGCCGGTACCCACAGTGGCGCTCCCATGACAACTTGACACGCAGGATAGAGACTGACGGCATGCATACCTCCACCACCGCCCTGATCTGGTTTCACCGTGACCTGAGGGTGGCCGACCATCCGGCCCTTGATGCCGCACTGGCAGAGTGTGAGCGGGTAATCCCGATCTACATCCACTCCCCCGATGAAGAGGCGCCCTGGTCACCCGGCAGCGCCAGCAACTGGTGGCTGCATCACAGCCTCGCTGCACTCCAGGGAAAGCTGCAACGGGCCGGCTCCAACCTATTGATCACCCGGGGACCTACCCGGCAGCGACTGCGTGATCTGGTGCGACAATTGGGTGCCACCCATCTATTCTGGAATCGGCGCTATGAGCCGGCAATCCGGGATCGCGACCGGTTGATCCGGCAGGATCTGACGAATGAGGGTGTCATCTGCCGCCGCTTGCCGGGCGATCTGCTACAGGAACCGGCAGGCCTCCTCACCGTCCAGGGCACTCCCTATAAGGTGTTTACCGCCTACTGGAGAGGGGTCAGTGAACGACTGCATGATTTGACGCCTCCGCGGCCACCCGTCGAGCACCTGCCGACCCCGCCCGTCGTCTATCCAGGAATAGAGCTGGAGTCGCTTGAGCTGCTGCCCGATCATCCCTGGTATCGAGGCTTTGAAAGCATCTGGCAACCGGGTGAGGCCGGTGCCTGGCAGGCATGGAACCAATTTTCTCAGGCCGCGCTGCCCAACTATGCCGACCGGCGGGATATACCCGGATATGAAGGCACCTCCCGTCTGTCACCCCATCTCCATTTCGGCGAAATGACGCCACGTCAGATCATCTGGGAACGGCGCCACCTGGACGGCCTGGGGCCGACGTCGGAAGATCAGCTTGAAAGCTTTATCCGCCAGCTCGGTTGGCGTGAATTTGCCTATTACACCCTTTACCATTTCCCAAAGAGTGCCGGTGAATCGCTTGACGGCCGCTTCGAAACGGCCGCCTGGCTACCGACAGATGAGCAGGCCGATTGGCTACAGCGCTGGCAGCGCGGCAAAACCGGTATTCCGATCGTCGACGCCGGGATGCGGCAACTTTGGCATACCGGCTGGATGCCTAACCGGCTGCGTATGATCGTCGCCTCGCTACTGACCAAAAACCTCGGCATCCACTGGCTGGAGGGGGCACGCTGGTTCTGGGAAACCCTACTGGACGCCGACCTGGCGAACAACACGCTCGGCTGGCAGTGGACCGCCGGCTGCGGGGTCGATGCCGCGCCCTACTTCCGTGTCTTCAATCCGGCCAGACAGGCCGATCGTTTCGATCCGTCCGGCCGCTATATCAAACGCTGGGTTCCGGAGCTTGCCGCCGCCGATAAGCGGATCCTGCATAACGGCCGGTTGTCGATCGATGGAGGATTGAATTACCCGCTCCCGATGGTCGATCTGAATCAAAGCCGCAAACAGGCCCTGCTGCGATGGGAACAGATAAAAAGACTTAAGCCGCGATAACGACTACCGCGCTCTATCCGGGATATTCCAGATAACCGATGATCTGCCGACTATTTGAAATCGGACAAACTAATCGGCGCTCATATCGTTTAAACTTCATTTTTTGATTCTCATATATTTTCAACATGGCAGACTGATCAATATGATTCACTTCACCCCTTTCCACCTTCCAAAGGCGTCACTATCAAGCTATCTGTCTGCCGCCATACTCTTCACCCTCTTCTGTTTTGTATCGCCGAGCCAGAGTATCGCGGGACAAAACAGTCAAGCCTTGAATGACAGCGAACTGCAGACACTGAGCGCCGACTTTGTGGCGGCGATCAACCGCCAGGATTTCGAAGCGCTCAGCAAGCTTTTCGATCTGCAAGCTTTGGGGGAGCGCACCGCCAGGACGATTTTTAACAAAGAGTCAGATATCAAAAAATTCAACCAGGGTTTTCTCTCCCGAGGACGGATGACCTTTATCCGCTCGACATTCGGACAGGTGCTTGACGAAAAGGGACAGGCCAAATATTTGCGGATACTGCACCGCGGGGACAAAGCCAATCCGCTTATTCGCGTAGACATCCCCAGCGGCGGATTCGAGTATGTGATACTCACCGTGCAAAAAAACCTACTGGGTGAACTGGCCATCGTCGATATCTTCACCGCCACATCCGGTAAAAACTTAAGTACCAGCCTGGGTGCGGCGGCACAACTGTTGGTCGCACCCAACGACTCCATGCTCAAAAAGCTGTTTGGCATCAAAAAAATCGACAAGCAGATGAGCGCCAAATTCAGGGAACTGGGAAAACTGCGCCGGGAGAAACGCTATGCAGACGCCTATGACCTGATCAACAAGTTGCCGTTGGAAGTCCGTACCAAGCGGGTCATTATTGATCTGGCCATACAACTCGCCCAAACCATCAACGACGAGGAGTACTTCCGCCAACTCAGCCTGCTGGAAAAATACTACGGTGATGACCCCTCTACCGCATTCATGTTGATCGATCACTTTTACACGCAGGGTAATATGGCGAAGGTCAACCACTCCATAGACAGAATGATTGACGAATACGGTAAGGACGCGGCATTGATGAACCTGAAGTGCAGCATAGCCTTCACGTCAAAAAAGTATAGCGAAGCGATAGCCTATGCCAAAGAGGCAACCCGGCTTGAGCCCGATTACGAAGACGGCCACTGGTCGTTGGTCGCCCTCTATGTGACCACCCGGCAATATGACAATGTGGTCGCCGCACTGAAAAATGTCGAAACTGACCTCGGTTACCAGTTCAGCAAGCAAAACTTTGTCGACGATGAGTTCTATGCCGACTTCGTCAAATCGGAAGCGTTCTATGGATGGTTTGACTGATACGGTGAAAGAAGGGGCAGGTGATACCGGCTGGATTTAAACGGCGCGTTTGCGCCACAGCCAAGCCCTGCTCGTGACTGTGCACGTCTGCTCAAACCGTCACGCTTCTGCTGCCGCATGGACGGTTAAACAATGGGCCAAGCAATGCCAGGCGTTTATGCCGGCGATAGCTTGTACTCACAGGCATGCGCACCCTGATGGATACACTGAACCTGTTCGACCCGGTAAGACGGGAGTTCATCTGCGCTATCCAGCAACCCCTGTATCGTACCGGCCAGAAATTGGCAGCATTCCGGTTTTTCCGCCGCATGCTTCATGTTCTTGGAAAAACCGCTCACCCGCACGCCCTCGCTGTATTGGGAAACCTGAACCAGCGGAGACAGGGCAGGTACGATCGCCAGTTCAATAGCAGCGCGCAATTCAGACACAACACCTTTGATTTTCAGGTTTTTATAGAGATAACCGCCAAACCCCTGTCCCAATTCCAACATACGTTTTGAACGCTCAGCCTCCGGAATCGATGTGTGTAATTCCAATAACTTCCCGGAAATTTTCGGGTAACGGCTAAGCAGGGTGAAGATCAGCATGCGATCCCGAATCTCGGCATCACCGGCTTCAGAATCTTTGTCTTTATATCGGGTGTCGGGCACGTCAACCGGGGCCTTGTTTTCTACCGCTACCGGTTCAGTTGCCGCCTCGCGACTCCCTGTCAGTAGTCTTGCCACGCCGTTGAGCGCCTCCAGCGGTGTACGTAACTGTTCGTCATTCAACACCGGGCCGTCCACGTCAAGAACCAGGTTCCGCCCGCCCTCCGGCAAGACTTCAAAACTTTGTCCGACCACACCGAGACCCAACTTACGCAGACAGCTCATGACCCGGGCCAGAGCACCGGCGACATCTTCCAATTGCAGAGTGATTTGGTAACTCATCAATAGCTCCTGTGACCGTTTGCCGCGGCCACTCCTCCAATATTGTGGTTATTCAAAATATGGGAACAGGAACAGTACCCGTCCCCCACAACGGCCAATCATGTGCATGTCAGGATACTGAAACATGCCGTGGCTCTTATGGAAGCTCTGATTTAAATCATCCTTGGCTCTACCAGAGCACGAAAACAAAAAATGTGATTTTGTGTTTTCTTCATGTTCGATGGCATACAGCTATCGAACATGAAGGCACCTACTTGTGCCGCCGAAACCCCTGACTGAATCAGGGATCCCTGGGTATCGTTGTTGTATATCGGCCGTCCCTGAAAATAGTTAAGCTTGATTCCAAATAATCATTGCCTTCCCAAATCCACATTGATTCCCGCTTCCAGCTGCTGTTGCCGGAATGCCCGGGAGAATTGGCGCAGTGTGGGGTAAGTTTCGTAGTAACCCTCGCCGACATAACGGATGGCCGTCGTGAAGTGCCAGTGACGCAAAACCCCTTTGATGCGTACCCGTTCTTCACCCTCCGCAAAGGCAACAAATGCCGGGCGGGCATCGATACCGAGCGCCTCTATCCAGGCCTTCGGTGTCGTCTGTTGACCGGTCGGTGTCACGATAGGTTCGCGGCTTTCCGCATCAAGACGCACAAAGTTGAATTTCTCCAGTAACTGATTGACCTCGGGATCGGCCAGGAGGGTATCGTGCAGCAGATCACAACCACCGCACCAGCTATCCTCAAAGAGCACCAGTAACGGTTTGTCGCTTGACGAAAGATCGGTGAGCGGGGCAATGGCGGGGTGAGAACGCAGCCGATAGTGGGGACCGGCCGAGGTTTTAGCCACGTAACTGGCGAGATTCATCTGCAGGTAAGCCTTGTCATCGACATACTTGAGAATCCGCTCGAATTCCAGCGGTGTGCGGTACCCGTCGACCCGCATCACCGGTCGGTTTTCACCATTCAGGAAGATGATTACCGGGGTCTGGGAAACCTTCAGGATCTCGGCGAGTTTTTTCTCAGAAACGCGTACCGTTTCATTGAAGGCCACTTCCCGATCGCCGCGTATATTGATGGCGATAGCATCAAAACGCGACCGCAACCAGGGAAGATAATCGGCATTGATAATGCTCTCCCGCAATACCGCCTCGCAGTAAGGACATTCGTCAAGATGCATAAAGAGCATGACGTGCTTGTCGGCTTCGCCCGCTTCGGCGGCATCATCCGCCAGCTCCAGGAAGCTCTGCTTGAACCAGCTTGGTATGCTGTAGCGTACGCCACCCGTTATCCTGCCCGGTTCGGCGGCCATCACCCAGGATGTAGCAAGAATAGACGCCAGGAACAGGCATACCACAAAAAAACGGCTGCGCTCCGTCGGACGTTTACCCCTCAATCGTCTATCCAACAACCGTTTTGTGCAATTGCCGCTATTCACCATAAACATGCTTACCTTATATGACCGCAATCATTCCGACTTCCATTCCCTTAAATCCAGGCTTGAATCCAATACTATAGCCGAGGACGAACCATTCTCAACTCCCACAGACGGCACTTCCCCCAGCCCGCTTTGTAGCCACCTACTCGGCAGGTATGTCGAACAACCGGTCGATATTTCGTCTATAGTTTTCACTATGGCCGTGACTTGAAACCTCAGTGCACTGATCCTCCGACCATGGATGGATACTACCTGGCTTTCTCGTATTTCAGGGGGCGACGATGAATCCACCCATTTCCCGAAAATTTCTTCTACTATTGGCAGGATTCTTGTCCATCGCGGCACCGTTCTCCTACGCCGCGGTTAATCCCGCCTGCGACAATGAACACCGCGCCAACAGTGCTACCGCCATCTTTCCTTGTGGCGTCATTCTCAGTGGCCCCGATAATCTCTCTGCTTCGGTGCTGGCCTCCATGGGCCGCAGCGCCGGCGCACAACTGAAACGAAAATTTAAATATCAGAACAGTGCCGCGTTGTTAGTCCCGAATGCCCGGGTGCTCAAAACACTGAGTTATCTAGGTGGTACCCGAGTTTATCCGGATCGCATACACCAAATCGTTGCCCCACCCGATGGCAAAGGCCCTAACAAGAACGGTGGCGGCTCCTCTGGCACCGACCCAAGTCAACTGACGCCCGCCGGCATCACACGCATTGGCGCACCGAGCAACAGCTACAAAGGTACCGGCATCGGTGTATCCATTACCGACACCGGAATCGATTTAAACAATAGCGATCTCACGGTAGCAACAGATACCTTCGACGCTTTTGGCGGCAACGGCAGTGATTTGCACGGTCACGGTACCCATGTCGCCGGGACCGTCGGCGCGATGGATAACAACCTGGGCGTGATTGGCGTTGCGCCGGAGGTGCGGCTTTTCGCAACCCGGGTACTGAATGCCAATGGTGAAGGTTCCGACTCAGACATCATCGCCGGACTCGAGTGGGTCCTGGCCAGAGCCGGCTCTATCTCGGTTGTAAACATGAGCCTCGGCCGACCCCGCTATGCGGAAGATGATGAAAACCACCCACTACGCATCGCGGTAAAAAATCTGGTGAGCAATCAAATTGCAGTCATTGTCGCGGCAGGCAACAGCGCAACCCGTGAAGTTCAAGATATGGTACCCGCCGGTTATCCGGAGGTCATTGCCGTGGCCAGTTCGACCGCCGAGAAAGGGAGCAATCGATGCCGACGTGCTTCAGGCCCGATAGAGTCCGACACCGCCTCCTATTTCACCACCGATGGCACTCAGGTCGCGATCTCTGCACCCGGGGAGAGAAGGGAAAATATTAGCAAGGGCTGCTTTATTGAATCAGAAGGCATCCTGTCACTTGCTGTAGGTAGCGGGACATTGCGCATGAGCGGGACCAGCATGGCCGCTCCCCACGTTACCGGCGTCGCAGCGCTCTTGAAACAGAAATGCTCAGCGACACCGGAGCAAATTCGGCAGATACTGATCGACAGCGCCGATCGCAAGGGAGAGGTTCCGTTGAATTCGTCCACTTCAAGCTACAGTTTCGACGGCGTGCGTGAAGGTATTCTCAATCTCCCCGGGGCGTTGTCGCGATGCAATTAGCGGAACCTAATCTGCACGGCATGGCGTTATCCTGATAACTCAGAGGCTCTGTGAAGAGCCCATCACGGGCGGTGACCGATTTATGCCCCATATTGAGGAGATCGTCACTTTGCCATACCACACAGTCGAATGGACGCAAGCACATCTACCTCCACTCGGGAATGGTCTTGCTGCTTCCTTTTCCATTAACCTGCCAAAGCCAGGGAGCCACCATGCGCGAAACGCTTAAATCGTACAACCCCGCAAATGGCGACCTGGTAGGTGAACTACCCATCCTGAGCAACCAAGAGATAGAGCAGGCTATCACCCGCGCCCGCCAAGCGGAGAATCACTGGCGCGAACTGCTCGTCGAACAGCGCGCTGAACTGCTCATTCGTGCAAGCGATCAGTTACTCACTCAGTCGGCAGAGCTGGGGGATCTGCTTAGTCGCGAGATGGGCAAACCACTCAACGCCGGCATTGGTGAAGTACGCTATTGCGCGGATGGTATCCGTGAAAAAGTGCCGGAGATGGTCGCCGCTTTTCAGCCACGCACAATCCGGGACAACAACACCTGCTCCACCCTTGTTTACCAACCCTTCGGCGTCTGTGCCGCTATCTCTCCCTGGAATTACCCCCTATCCATGCCCCAATGGCTGGTGCTGCCGGCACTCATGGCCGGCAATAGCGTCATACTCAAACCCTCTGAAGAGACGCCCCTGATCGCACAACGCTATGTCGAGACGCTGAATGCCTTTCTACCCAACAATGTGTTGCAGATCGTGCAGGGTGCCGACGAACAGGGCAAAACGTTAGTAAACGGTAAGGTTGACCTCATCGCCTTTACCGGCTCACGCCAGGTGGGCAAACAGATTCTCGCCAGTGCCGCTCCGGGATTGAAACGGGTGATTTTGGAACTGGGCGGAAAAGACCCGCTGATCGTTTTGGACGATGCAGACATCGAGCAGGCAGCGCTCTGCGCTGTGGAAAACGGTTTCGAAAATGCCGGTCAAATGTGCGTCTCAACCGAACGGGTCTATGTCACACCTGCCGTTGCCGACGCCTTTGAACGACGGGTGGCCGAACTGGTAGCACAAATCAAATTTGGCTGTTGGAATGAAGCCCAGGTCACCATGGGCCCCATGATCAACGCCCGGCAACGCAATCATGTGTTACAGCAGATTGAGCAGGCGATTGCCCAGGGTGCGCGAGCCCTCACAGGTGGAAAGGACCATCCTGAACGGTTCGTCATACCCACCGTACTCGTTAATTGTAACGCGTCCATGGATATCATGCGCACGGAGACTTTCGGACCTGTACTCGCAATCCAACGCGTGGCGAATGAAGAGGAAGCGGTCCGCCTCGCCAATGACAACCCCTATGGCCTGGGCGCCGCTGTTTTCGGTGAACGGGAACATGCCCTTGCGATAGCCCGCCACCTGCAAACCGGCATGATAGGCATAAACAAAAGCTGTTTCGGCGCCAATGGCACACCATGGGTGGGCGCCAAGCAAAGCGGCTACGGATTTCATGGTTCGGTCGAAGGGCACCATCAATTTGCCCAGGTACAGGTGATCAGCGAAAGCCAAACAGCCAGTACCGCCAGTTAGCCACTGATTGAAAGCCCTTGGTGACCCTGACCTGACACCGCTAAGGCCAAGGTTACTTCAACCTTTTTCTGATGCTTACCCAACGAAAATCGTTGCGTGCAATACCGATTTATCTGCTGTTAACATAACCGTCTGTTTGCGGTAGAAGAGCCAGCCACCAGCAGTTCGACTGTATATTCACCCAATCGATCTCCCTAAGCCGGATCGGGGCGCCCCTTACACACAACGCCTAACATCGGATTGCTGCACACAAATGACGGAACAAACCCCCTCCAAAAAACTCTTGATCGCACTGATCGACCACCTTCAGGATGCGGTATTTGCCATCGAAGCGGGCCGTTTTGTGTTCATCAACAAACAGATGTCTGCCCTGTACGGCTTTACCGAACAAGAGATGCTGCACCATCCCGTCACCGAGTTCATCTTTCATGAAGACCGGGAGATGGTGATGCAGCGCTACCGCGCCCGACAACAGGGTGAACAGATCACCAATGAATACCGCTTCCGAATCGTCACCAAACTCGGGGAAATTCGCAGTGTCTGCATGCGGGTCGGTATCATTCGGGGAGCGGACGGGATTGTCAGTACCGTCGGTTCTTTACATGACATCACCGACCAGATCCACACTATGAGCGCTTTGGCCACATCACAGGCCGATATTGAATCCATCCTCAACAACATGCCGGACGTATTCTATCGGACCGACATGACGGGCACGATCACCCTGATATCCCCCTCTTGTCAGTCGGTCATCGGCTACGCACCGGAAGAGATGCTGGGAGAGAATATGTCCCGTTTCTATTGCGACCAGGCGGATCGGGAACGGGTGGTACAGGCGATCAAGGCGGGTGGTGGAAAGGCCCGTCAGGTGGAGGCCTGCATGCGTCATAAGGATGGTTCACCCATGTGGATCTCCACCAACGCCTACATCCGCGTGGATGCCAACGGACAACCGATTGGCGTTGAAGGCATCGCCCGGGATATCACCGACAAAAAACGCAACGAAGAGCGCCTCGCCGAACTGGGCAGGATCGATCACCTGACCGGGCTGCTCAATCGCCGCAGTTTTCTGGAAGAGGGAGAAAAACTGCTCCAGATCGCCCAACGCTACGAACGTAATCTGTCTGTCATGATGATTGATCTGGATCGATTCAAGTCGGTCAATGACCGTTATGGACACCAAGCAGGCGACTTGGCCTTGATATACTTTGCCGACGCCTGTCGCGATGTGTTCCGGAAAACCGAGATCATTGGGCGCATGGGGGGCGAAGAGTTCGCCGTCATCGTTCCGGAGACCGGTCTCGAGGCGTCCCGGGAGATGGTGAACCGGCTGGGCCGCCGCCTTAAAGAGCAGCCGTTCCAATTTGAGGGTCAGACCATTGTCATCACCCTGTCGGTCGGACTGGTCACCCTTAGCGCCCACGAACAGAGCCTGGAACTCCTCCTCAACCACGCCGACCGACTGCTCTATCAAGCCAAGCATGAAGGGCGCGACCGGGTGATCCTAGCGGATGCGATAGATTGATTAACCTGGCTCCGGTAGCAGGCACAATCCGTCACGCAAAGGCCCCTTCCCCTTTACCCAACTGCGCGCCCAGCATCAAGTCAGCCACCCCCCGATACGGTTCGGGCCGCCCGTTCGGCCTGAGTGATACCGTCAAATCCCCAGGATGTCGGTTTAATCTCATGCACCACGACGTAACAGGCTTCCTGAACGGTGCCGATAGTGTGGCGACACCGTTCCATCAGTGTCGAAATCAAGGCCGCCTGCTCTGCGTCGCTATTGGTGCCAAGGGTGATCTTCACCTCGACATAAACGGCAACGGGTGACTGCGCCTGCAGTGGCTCACCGTTCACGGACCACCCGTCCGCATCACTCTCATCGATATGAACCACGGTAACGTCGCGGCGCTTTCCCATGATCTGATCCATCGCATCCGTCGTCTGCTGGAACAGTTGTGCCCGTTGGTCCGGGGTTAATCGGGTCGCTATGCGTATGTTGATGTATGGCATCCTGCTACTCCTATTATGGGGTGTATGGGGTTTGTCTTTGGCCAGCCACTGCGGCATATCACTGCAGCAGTTGCGCTTCGCCGCGTCCGAATGACCAGTTGGCGGCATCGTTTTCCACCAGGGTAATTACCAGATCATCGCTACTCTGATCACCCTGTTGAGCTATCAGCGCCGCCAGGGTGCGGTAGAGCGCCTGTTTACGTTCCGCACTGCGCCCCTCCTTGGCCGTGATCTGGATGTAGATCATCCGTTCACTGTGGGGGATGCCCATATAACGGGGCGGAAAAACCATATTTTCCGGTTCCAGCTCTTCGATGACCTGGAAGCGATCATCTTCCGGGATACCGAAGGCCTCGATCAGAGCCTGATGAACCGCGTGGCTGATCTGCTGTTTAAATGTGGCGCTGCGGCCCTTGGCCAGCGTTATTCTTACGAAAGGCATAATGTCTCTCCTTGTTTCACTGTTGGGTGTCGGTGTACAGGTGGCGATCCGTGGTGATATGGGCAGGCGGACAGACAAACACCATCACCAGGGGATCCGGTCCGGGATTCGACAACTGATGGACCGTCATCGCCGGTACCATCAATACATCGCCTTTGTGCAGTGGCCGATAGGTGCCCGCCGCGTCCCGGTTGTGGTCAGCTCCCCCTTGCATCCACATGACCCCGCTACCCCGGATAACCAGGTAAACCTCAACACCCTGTTGGTGGTGATGGGCCTTCAGTTGCTTTCCCGGCGCTATCTCGGTGGCGTAGACCGACAACGAGGTATCCCCGGTCAGGCGTGCCAGACCGATGCCGACCACCGGATCAAACTCGGCATGCTTCAAAGCGGTGTAGAGATTAGCGTTATCCGTATGACTCATTAGCGCGTGCCTCAATGTGTGTTTGAGAAATGGGGGGCCATCCACATGACCAACCCTTGCGCTACACTCTAGCCAGGTTAGATTAATTATTTAAATGAATTATACTAATCACATTGATTTATTATGATCATTAATAGGAGAGGCGATGCTAAACCTGGATGAGGTGCTCACTTTTCAGGCGGTGGCGAGCAGCGGCAACTTTACCGTGGCGGCCGATCAGCTGCATGTTACCCAGTCCACCATCAGCCACCAGATCAGGCGCCTGGAAGAGCGGTTGGGACAAAAGCTGTTTCTGCGCACGACACGCTCGGTGAAGCTGACGTTGGCCGGCGAGCGATTTTTACCCTATGCGGAAAAGTTGATCGAAACGTCCAAAGCGGCGGAACAGAGTATTGCGATGGAGACGATCACCGGTGAAGTCCGCATCGGTGTACCGGAAGAGTTCGCCTACAGCCACCTGGTCGATCTGCTCAGCCGGTTTCGGCTGCACTATCCCAATGTGGCGCTGGCGATAGAGGTGGGGACCGGCATTGTGCTGACTGAAAAACTCGGCGCCGGGGGGCTGGATATTGCCCTGGTGAAAGAGGCCCCCGCCACGAAAGCCGCGGTGCGCCAGGAGCCCCTGGTGTGGGTCGGCCGGAAATCCCTGTTGGAATCGCCTTCCCTGCCTTTCGCCTTTTATCCCGGCCCCTGTGCATTTCGCAAGGTGGCGATTGAAGCGATGGAGCGCCAGGGACGCGCCTACTCGGTGATACTCATCAGCGCCAGCCTGGAAGCCCTGCGCATCGCCGCTGCCGCAGGCGCGGTCATCACCGTTACGCCGCAATCGCAATGTCCGGCATCGCTGCTGTTGCCAACCGGCGGTACCGCGCTGCCGGCACTCCCATCGATGGGCTATCGCATTCAGCTGGAAGAGACGCCCGCGAAACCGGTGGTGATCGCCGCAGAGATCATTGGTGAACTGTTGTCACGACGTATTGAATACGGCACCGCGCTACGGACCCAACCGGAGAGCTGGGCGGTTTAATCGGCATGGCGCGCAAACCGCACTGCGCCCCGGACACACTATTCCGCCACATTTCAGCGGTTGCCGGCCGATTACCGCCTATCACAATCCCCGTTGGTGCGTCCTGTCATAGCCGGGGAGGTGCAGAGGTATTATGCTTTAAACAGAGTCCGGGGAACCTTGAGATCGGAGCATGGCGGTTATCCCGCTGCCGGAATCGCTCACCACAAACAACAAAATAACCGGCGCAAGGAGAATTGAGACATGTTGTTGAAGCCCACACAGCTTTACCACGCATGCAATCCGGAACGGCTTACCTTCGAGTCGACCGCCGAACTGGAACATCTGGCGGAGACCATCGGCCAGGAACGGGTACTGGAAGCGATCAAGTTCGGCGTCGGCATGCCTCACTCCGGCTACAACCTCTATGTCATGGGCTCCTATGGATTGGGCCGCCACACCCTGGTGCATGAAGCACTGATCAAACAGTCGATGGACGCACCCAACCCCCTGGACTGGTGCTACGTCGCCAACTTCCAGAACCCCCACAACCCTACCGCACTGGGCATACCGGCCGGTATGGGACGCTCCCTGCGGCGCGATATGGAGCAGTTGATCGACGACCTGATCAAGGCGATACCGGCCGCCTTCCGCGGCGATGAGTACCAGCGTCGGGCCAAAGAGATACAGGACGATATCAGTTCACGTGAAAGCGGTATGGTCCGGCGGCTCAGTGAAAAAGCGGAACAGTTGGGCATCAAACTGATGCAGGGCCCGACCGGTTTCACCCTGGCACCGCATATCAATGGAAAAATGCTCACCCCGGGTGAATTCGATAAATTGCCGGAAGACGAGCAGAAACGTCTCGGCGGCGCGATGGAAGAGATGAAGCAGGAGCTGAAAGAGACCATGAGTCACCTGCCGGAGTGGCAACGCGAGATGCAGCAGCGTTTCAGCCACCTGAACCGGGAGACCATGGAGCTGACCGTTACTGAATTCCTCAATGAACTGGTACAGCGCTACCAGAGCAATGAAAAGATCAGCGCCTATCTGGTACAGGTCAAACAGGACATCATCGAGAATGTCGACATGTTCCGCCAAGCCGGTGAATCCAACGAAAAGAGCTTCACCGCCCAGGACCCGGAGTTCACCCGTTATCGGGTCAACGTGCTGGTGGACAACGCCGAGACCCAGGGCGCACCGGTCATCTTTGAAGACAATCCCACTTACCAGAACCTGCTCGGCCGCATCGAACACCTGGCCCGATTCGGCACCCTGCAGACCGACTTCACCCTGATCAAACTGGGCGCGCTACACCGGGCCAACAGCGGTTATCTGATCCTGGACGCCGAAAAGGTGCTTACCAACCCCTTCGCCTGGGACGGGCTAAAGCGGGCCATCCGTTCGCGGGAAATTCGCATCGAGTCCCTGGAGCGACAGCTCAGCCTGATCAGCACCATCTCCCTGGAGCCGGAAACCATCCCGATGGACCTGAAGGTGGTACTGATCGGCAGTCGTATGCTGTTCTACCTGTTGAAGGAGTACGATCCGGAGTTTGGCCTGCTGTTCAAGGTTGAGGCCGACTTTGCCGAACAGCTCTCCCGCGAACAGGACAATGAGATGCTCTACGCCCGTCTCATCGCCACCCTGCAGAAACGCGAAGGGATCCGCGTCATCACCCGCGACGGCGTCGCCCGCATCATCGAGCAACTGGCGCGACAGGCCAACAACGGTGACAAGATCTCGCTGAAGCTGAGCAGCCTGCTGGATCTGCTACAGGAAGCCAACTATCAAGCGGAACAGCGTGCCGGTACGCGCATCCGGCGGCTCGACGTGGACGCCGCCATACGGGCTCAGGCATACCGAGGCAACCAGCATGAAAAGCAGTTGCAGGAGTTGATACTGGACGGCACGCTGCAGATCGAAACCAGCGGCGTGCAACTGGCGCAGATCAACGGCCTCAGCTACCTGCAGTTGGGCGATCACGCCTTTGGTGCCCCTACCCGCATCAGCGCCACCGCCCGCATGGGGAGCGGCGAATTCATCGACATCGAACGGGAAACCAAGCAGGGTGGCCCGATCCACTCCAAAGGGGTATTGATCCTCTCCTCTTACCTCGGCCAGCGCTACGCCAAGAACCAACCGCTCTCGGTGACCGCCAGCCTGGTATTCGAGCAAACCTATGGCCAGATCGAGGGAGACAGCGCCTCCGCCGCCGAACTCTGCGCCCTGCTGTCGGCAATCGGTGACATTCCGTTGAAACAGTCTCTCGCCATTACCGGTTCCGTCAATCAGCATGGTCAGGTGCAAGCCATCGGCGGCGTCTGCCAAAAGATCGAAGGATTTTTCGATATCTGCCAGGCCCGCGGCCTGGACAAACAGCACGGCGTGATCATCCCGAAGACCAATATCAAAGATTTGATGTTGAAGCGGGAGATCATCGAGGCGGCCGAAGCGGGATTGTTCCACGTCTATGCGGTCGAGCATGTGGAACAGGCCATGGAACTGCTCACCGATCTACCCGCCGGAGTACCGGATGGCGATGGGCTGTTTCCGGAAGGGAGTATCAACTATCTGATCCAGATAAAACTGGCTGAATGGATCGCCCTGCGTCTGCACTATGCCAGTAACGCCCTCAAACAGGATGAGTCAGACTAGAACCCGAGTCATCACCCGCCCATGCCGAGCGAACTGAATAATAAAATCGCCACCAAACTGCAAGAGATGGCCGAACTGTTACGACAGCAGGGGGCCAATCCGTTTCGTATCCGCGCCTACCAACGTGCTGCCCAAACCCTGGCCGCGATGAATCGCAGCGTGCAGGAGATATTGCAGTTGCAGGGTAGCAAAGGTTTGATCGCCCTCCCCCATATCGGTCAGGGGATCGCCACCGCGATTGCCGAAATGGTACAGACCGGCCACTGGGTGCAACTGGAGCGGCTGCGCGGCAATCTGGACCCGGTACAGCTGTTCCAGACCGTGCCGGGCGTCGGTCAGGAACTGGCCGAACGTATCTACCGCGCACTCCATATCGACTCGCTGGAGGCGCTGGAAACGGCCGCCTATGATGGGCGCCTGCAACAGGTCAAGGGGATCGGCCAGCGTCGGCTGGCCGGTCTGCGCGCCTCCCTGGCCAGCATGCTTGGCCGCACCCGATCGTTACCGCAATCCGGCCGTGCCGGCGGTCCCGACGTGGACCTGATCCTGGAGATCGACCGTCGCTATCTGGAGAGCGCCGTAGCGGGTGAGCTGCCGCGGATCGCCCCCAAACGCTTCAATCCGGACCAGCAAGCGTGGTTGCCGATTTTGCATACCGAGCAAGCCGGCTGGCACTTTACCGCGCTCTACTCCAACTCTGCCCTCGCTCATCAACTGCACAAAACCCGCGACTGGGTAGTGATCTATTTTTATGACGATCATCATCAGGAGGGACAGCAGACCGTGGTCACCGAAACCCACGGCCCGCTGACCGGCCGGCGGGTAGTGCGGGGCCGCGAGACGGCGTGCAGCGCCTATTACGCGGCGCACCGCGCCGACGCTTAATCCAGCTGGGACGCGCTGCCCGCTGCAAAAACCTGCAACAGGTAATCCGCCGTCATCAAATCCAGATGGGCACCGCCGCCATTCTTGTACAGCGTGATGCTCTGATCGCTACTTCGGCCAGGGCCGCCGTTACACAGATCGTAGAGATCGCCGCGCACAAACGACGCATCGATCACCCCCCGTTGCAGCGGGATACAGAGTTCACCGATATGTTCCAGCGTGGTCTCCCGCGCATCGACAAACAGCTCGGATTTCAGCAGCAAGACATCGTCGGCCTCGCGCATGTCGGGACGGAAAGCACCGATCAGATCCACGTGGGTGCCGGGAGTGACCCAGTCACCCCGCAGGATCGGTTCCTGGCTGAGGGTGGCCGTGGAGACGATGTCCGCCTCGCTGACCGCGCCGGCCAGATCACTCACCGCGTTGACCGGGATCGCCGGACCGGTGAGCTCGTCTGCCAACGCCGCGGCCTTGTCATCGGTGCGGTTCCAGATCTGAATCCGCTTCAGCCCCGGAAACAGCGCCGAGTAGGCGGAGACCAGGGAGCGGGCGACGGTGCCGGCACCCACGATCAGCAACCGCTCGCTGTCGGGCCTGGCCAACAGCTGGGCACCCAGCACCGAGTCGGTAGCGGTTTTCCATTTGGTCACCATGGCACCATCCAGCAGTGCCCGGGGCACGCCGGTCTGATCGTCGAACAGGGTGACCAAGGTGTTGACCGATGGCAGCGGAGGCTGCTGCTCGCCATTGCCGGGAAAGATGGTGGCGGTTTTTACCGCTATACCGAGCTGCTCAATCCAGGCGGCGCGGTTGAGCAGCGTATTCCGCTCATGCCGGAAGATGATGTCATCGATATCGGCACGGGGCAGACGATGGCCCCGCCTCATGGCCTGCACCATATCGCGCCATCGCACCTGCGGCTCTACATCAGCCGGTCGTACATAGGGTAAAGCGTTCATTGTCCACCTTGAGAGTTATCGAGTGCCTGTCAACCAGCCCTAACACACCTTGAACCGTTTGCCCGTTGTGGACAGGCCGACCATTCCCTGGTCGGCGAGGCGCTGCTCGATGGCCTTGGCGGCGGGCGTCATGGCCAGCCCCCCCAGGCCGGTACAGCGCAGGTCGTTGGGAATAGACTGGCCGACCTGGTGCATGGCGACGATCACTTCATCCAGCGGGATCAGGGGATCGTAATCGGCCAGCGCCATATTGGCGCAGGAGAGCGCGTTGGTGGCGGCCATGATGTTCTTGCCCAAGCAGGGCGCCTCGACCCGATTGGCGATCGGGTCGCAGACCATGCCGAACGAGTTTTGCAGGGCCAGGGAAGCGGCCGCCAGCGACTGCCCCAGGGAACCGCCCGCCAATTGCACGATAGCAGCCGCCGCCATGCCGGCACCCGAGCCGCACTCGGCCTGACACCCGCCCACCTCGGCGGCGAAGGTGGCGTGGGCGGCCAGGAACACCCCGATCAAACCGGCCGCCAACAAGGCGCGGACTGTCTCTTCCTGGGTCGCACCCAACGCCTCGGCCGTGGCCAGTACCGCCCCCGGCAGGGCGCCACAGGAACCGGCGGTGGGGGCCGCCACGATCACCCCCATGGCACTCTTCACCTCCATGATGGCCGTGACATAGAGGATGATGCGGTTCAACAGGTCGCCCTCAACCAGCCGGCCCCGCTGCATCTGTTCACGGAACCGCCCCGACTGGCAACCGAGGATGCGATCGGCATAATCGGTGCCCTGAAGTCCCGTCTGCACCGCTGCCTGCATGATCCCCACTAGGGTAGCCATCTTTTGCCACGCCTGTTCCCGCGTGATGTTGCCGCGAGCCGCTTCATAATCCAGCGCCAACTCCCAGAGCGCGAGCGAACGCTCCCGGTTGTAATCGAGCAACTGGGCCGCCGTCATAAAGGGTACGCGAAGATCCTTGCGGGACATCACCGGCAGGATTGGATTGAGTGGCATGATCGCACTCACCCCCTCCAGCCGCGCCAACGCCGACAACGACTCCGCTGTCAGGGCGGATGGGGATTTCACCTCCACCAGGGTGGTCCCGCCACGGCACACCAGGCAGGCATCCGCCGCTACCGATTGCTCGATAAAGCGGCAAACCGACTCCGGTGTATCGGTCTCGATCAGTGTTTCGTAGTAGTCGCCGGCGATGGAGAGCGGCGCGCCATCGATCGCGATGATCTCGATCATGCCTCCCCCGACCGACAACGCGATCACCTGCCGCGATCGGCCCTGGCGCGACAGGCTGATGCGATAGGTGTTGGGATGCTCGGCGGCGATATCCACAATCTCCACCCGGCGACGAACGCCGGCCTGGGCAATCGCCTGGCGATAACCGGGCAGACGCGCATCCTGGGCATCCCAACCGAGCAGCCCCCCCATCAGTCCCATGTCGGCACCCTGTGCTTCATAGGTGGCGGCCAGGGAACCGTTGGGATCGAACTGGATCAGCACCTCATCCGGAGTGCCCCCCATCAGATCGCGACAAAGCCGGCCGATACGCAGGGAGGCGGCACAATGCGAACTGGACGGTCCGCGCATGACCGGGCCGATCACATCGTTGAATAGACTGGGATAGGACATCGCTCACCTCTCGTAGGGTGGATCGGCCCGCTCGGGGCGGTGATCCGGCTACTGCACCAGAAAGCCGTGGGCAAAGGGGTCACGATCATCGATAAACAGGGTGTTGTGCCCGGTCACCCGGGCCCAACCGGCGATAGAGGGAATAATAGCCTCGAAATCCCCCACCCGCGTGGTCGCTTCCACCCGCCCCTTGAACAGGGACCCGATTATGCTTTCATGGATAAACGCATCCCCGACACCGAGTTTGCCCTGGGCGGCCCACTGCGCCATACGCGACGAAGTGCCGGTACCACAAGGAGAGCGGTCGATCGCCTTGTCGCCGTAAAACACCGCATTGCGGGCCGTGGCTTCGGCTTGGGTCGGCGCGCCGGTCCAGAGGATATGGCTCAAGCCACTGATACTGGCTTGTTCCGGGTGCACAAAGTCATACTTTTCATTCAAAGCCCGGCGCAGGGCCGGACTGAAACGGATCAGGTCGGCGGCGCTGTAGTCGGCCATATCGCGGAAGTTCGCCTGGCTATCGACGATCGCGTAAAAGTTGCCGCCATAGGCGACGTCCACGCTGATCTCACCCAGGCCGGGACAGTCGACCGTCAAGCCGCTACGGTAGAGAAAGGCCGGCACGTTGGTCAGGCGCACCTCCTCCACATAGGGACCGTTCTGGGTATATTCTGCCACCACCCGACCGGCCGGCGTATCCAGATTCAGCACCCCGGGCGTCTTCGGCGTCACCAAGCCATTTTCAATCGCAATGGTGACCGTACCGATAGTGCCGTGCCCGCACATGGGCAGGCAGCCGGATGTCTCGATAAACAGGATCGCCACGTCACAATCGTCGCGGGTCGGCGGGTAGAGAATGGAGCCCGACATCACATCATGGCCACGCGGTTCAAACATCAGTCCGGTACGCACCCAGTCGTACTCCGCCAGGAAGTGCGCGCGCTTCTCCAGCATGTTGTCGCCCCGCAGATCGGGGCCGCCACCGGCCACCACCCGCACCGGATTACCGCAGGTGTGTCCGTCGATACAGAAAAAGGTGTGTCGTGTCATCCGGTAACTCCTGTCAAAAACGGTCCGGCCGAAACGGTGTCAGATCGACCGATGTGGGTAGACCATTGATCAATTCGCTGACCAGTTGCCCGGTCGCCGCAGACTGGGTCAAGCCCAGGTGCCCATGCCCGAAGGCGTAAATAATATTCTCCGATACGCGCGACCGCCCGATTACCGGCAGTGTATCCGGAATCGCCGGACGACTGCCCATCCAGGGTTCGCCGTGATCGGTCTTCAGGCCAGGCAGGAACTGTTGCGCCTTGCGCACCATGGCCGTCGAGCGGCGGTAGTTGGGCGGCCGGTCCAGCCGGGCTATCTCCGAAGCGCCGCCGACCCGGATAGCGTCATCCAGCGGTGTGACGACAAACCCGTGATCACAGAAGATTAGCATGCGCCGCAACTCCAGCGCCTCACGGGGAAAGCTGGTGTTGTAGCCGCGCTCACCGATCAGCGGTATAGCGTCCCCCAACGGGGCAGCCAGTTCGGCCGACCAGGGCCCGGCGGCCAGCACCACGTAATCCGCCCGCAGGCGCTCGCCACTGGCCAGCCGCACTTCGGCCCCACCCGCGACACCGGAGAGCCCCTCGACCTCGGCGTAGCGCGTCTCCACCCCCTGATTACCCAAGTAGTAATGGATCGCCTGGCAGAAATCAGCCGGATTGGAGACGGTCTGCCACGCCGGGACAAAGAGGCCTACCCGGAAATGCCTCGACAGGCCGGGCTGGAAACGGTGCAGCGCCTCGCCTTCGTAACGCTCGAAAGCGATCCCATGCGCCGCACGCAAGGTCCAATTGGCCTGGTCAGCACGATAGGCGGCCAGGCTTTCGTACAGATGCAGCGCCCCGTCGGAACGGATCATCCCCGCCAGCCCGGTGCGCGCCACTAGGTCGTGCATCGCCTGTTTGGCCAATTGCATCAGGTCCGACTGGGCCTGAATACTACGCTTGACCCGGGACGGCCGGCTGGCGCACAGAAAGCGCAGCAGCCAGGGTAGCGTCCAGGGCAGATCCGCCGCCACCACGGCAAACGGACCCAGCGGATCGATCAGCCATCTGAATGCCTTTTTGATCATCCCGGGTGAAGCCAGCGGCAATATATCGGAGAAGGCAAAGGCCCCCGCGTTACCCCGGCTGGCCCCCGCGGCCACCGCTTCCCGCTCCAACAGCGTGACCCGCATACCCTGGCTCTGCAGCTTCTCCGCCACGGCCAGGCCGACTATACCGGCACCGATAACGATGGCATGCGGGGAGGCGGCGGGGCTCTGATTCATCTCCGGGTCCATTAGGGTTGAATATAGGCGGTCTTCACGCTCGAGTAGAACTCCGCCGCATAGCGCCCCTGTTCCCGGGGACCGTAGCTGGAACCTTTGGTGCCCCCGAAAGGTACGTGATAATCCACCCCGGCCGTCGGCAGGTTGACCATCACCATACCGGCACGCACGCGTCTCCTGAAATCGCTGGCGTACTTCAGGGAGCGGGTACAGATGCCAGCCGAGAGTCCGAACTCGGTATCGTTGGCCGCCGCCAGCGCCGCTTCGTAATCCTGCACCTTGATCAGCGTGGCGACCGGGCCGAACACCTCTTCCCGGTTGATGCGCATGGCGTTGTCGGTCTCCGCCAACAGGGCAGGCGACAGGTAGAAGCCGGCCGGCTCCAACGACAACCGTTCACCGCCGCACAGCAAGCGCGCGCCCTCCTGTTGGGCAACGGCCAGGTAGTGCAGATCTTTCTCCAACTGTGCCTGATCGATGGCCGGCCCGATCTGGGTTTGCGGATCCAGGGCCGGACCCACTTTCAGTTGCGACAGCGCCGTGACCATCCGCTCGACAAAATCGGGATAGATCCCCTCGGTAACGATCAAACGACTGGAGGCGGTGCAGCGCTGGCCGGTGGAAAAGAAGGCGCCATTGATGCAGGCATCCACCGCCAGATCCAGATCCGCGTCGTCCAAAACCACCATGGGATTTTTGCCGCCCATCTCCAGTTGCACCTTTTTCATCTGCCCGGCACAGACCTGGGCGATCTGGCGACCGGTGACGACCGAACCGGTGAAAGAGATGGCATCCACGTCGGGGTGGGCCACCAATCGCGCACCCACGTCAGCGCCCTCGCCATTGACCAGATTGAATACGCCCTTGGGCAATCCGGAACGGGCGATGATATCGGCCAGCGCCCAGCTACTGCCCGGTACCGCCTCCGCCCCCTTCAGCACCACACTGTTACCAAAACAGAGGGCCGGGGCACTTTTCCAGGCAGGGATGGCGATGGGAAAATTCCACGGCGTGATCAGACCCACCACCCCTAACGGCTCCCGCTGGATCTCCACCTCGACCCCGGGTCGTACCGAAGCCAGTTTCTCACCGCTCATGCGCAAGGCTTCGCCAGCGAAGAACTTAAAGATCTGCCCGGCACGGGCCACTTCACCGATGCCTTCCACCAGGGTCTTGCCCTCTTCCCGGGACAGCAGGGTACCCAGTTCCTGTTTACGCGCCAGGATTTCGCTGCCGATAGCATCCAGTACATCAAAACGCTGTTGCGGTGTGCTCGCCGCCCAGCCTGGGGCCGCTTGGCGGGCGGCGGCTACGGCCCGATCCAGATCAGCCGCGTCGGCGTTGGCCGCCTGACCGATGACATCACGGATATCCGAGGGGTTGATATTGGGCCGCGTAACGGCGCTCATGCACCACTCGCCGTCGATATAATTGGGGAATTCCTGCATTGGACCACTCCTGTGCGGTTAAGCCGCGTGCGCTATATCGGCTGGCAAAGTAGGACGGGTAGCGATGGCATCGGTGATGATTTTCGTTACCTGCTCGCGCCGCTCGCCAACCAGCGGCAGACGCGGCGCACGCACCCGATCATTGGAATCCTGTTCAATCTGTTCCGCCAGTTTGATGTTCTGTACCAGGTAGGTGGAGACATCCAGGTCCAGCAACGGCCGGAACCAGCGATAGATACTCAGCGCCTCCTCCCGGCGGCCCGCCTGCAGCAGGCGGTAGATCGCCACGGTTTCACGCGGGAAGGCCACCACCAAGCCGGCCACCCAACCCACCGCCCCCATGCTCAGGGCTTCGTAGGCAAGGTTGTCGACTCCGGTCAGCACGGCGTAACGGTCACCCAGCTGATTGATCACCTCTGTGGTACGGCGAATATCGTCGGAGCTCTCCTTGATCGCCACAAAGCGCTCATCATCGGCCAGCTCCAGCATGATCTCCGGTGTCACATCGACCCGGTAGGCGACGCGATTGGAGTAAATCATAATCGGCAGATCGGCCGCTTCGGCAACGGCGCGCAGCGCCGCTACCGTCTCCCGCTGATCGGTATGATAAATCGGGCTTGGCACCACCATCAGGCCGGCCGCCCCGGCAGCGGCCGCCGCTTTCGCCAACGAACAGGCGTCACGGGTGGCGGCTTCATTGACCGTCATCAGCACCGGTTTGCCCTGGGCGGACTCGATCGCCAACTGCTGTACCTGCAGTTTTTCGTCCCGGCTCAGCATGGAGCCTTCACCCAGCGAGCCGCAGACGATCAAGCCATCCACGCCCGCCGCCATCTGGTAATCGAAACAGCGCTTCATCTCGGCCTGATCCAGTCGATCCTGTTCATCAAACTTGGTCGTTACCGCCGGCAATACACCTGTCCACATGCTGGATACCCCTTATTCCTTGCCCCGATTGCGAAGCGGGCGACGATTCATTGATCTGCCGGACGCCTATCACCAGGCATCACGACAGGAGCGGAGCGGGAACAGGGGCCTTAATAAAAACAGGCCGGCAACGGCATACGAACACCGGGCCGGTTACCGACACCCCCTCTCCCTCGTGGCAAAACTATAGCCCTTTTTGGATCCAATATTCAATATATTTGCTACAATCTCTCTTCTTTTGTCCCACAGACTGCGGTAATCTAATCTTTTAGTAACCAAAATCAGTCACCGACAGGAAGGCAAAACGTTGTACGAACAGATGAAAGCCCGGGCGATCGACCTGGGCCAAACCGCCTCCGCCTCTGATGTCATCTACGCCGCCCTGCGCGACGAAATCATCAGCGGCCACTTGAAGGCTGGCGAATCGATCCGCCAGGAGTCTGTCGCCCAACTGTTTAATGTCAGCCGCATACCGGTACGGGAAGCGCTGAAAAGATTGGAGGCACAGGGGCTGGTCAGGAACGTCCGCTACAAGGGCGCGGTGGTCTCTTCGCTCACCACCGACGAGATCCAGGAGATCTACGAAATCCGCGCTAATCTGGAACCCCTGGTGATCAAACGCTCCGTGGCCAATATGACGCCCGAGACCCTGCAGGAGGCACGCCATTTCTGCGAAGCGTTCAGTGCCGAGACCGATTCGGCCAAATGGGGAGAGTGGAATCGCCAATTTCATGAAGCACTCTATCGCGACGCCCAGCGCCCGTACCACATGAAATTGATCGACGAAGCGATTGACCGTATCGACTCTTACCTGCGTGCCCAGATCGCGCTGACCGATGGCATGGAGCGTGCGCGCAGCGAGCACACCGCTATCCTGGAAGCGTGCGTGCAGGGGGACGGAGAGCGCGCAGCCGAGCTAACCCGCCAGCACGTTGTCGGCTCATACGAAGCGTTAATGGATTACATGAACAGTCAAAAAGAGAAGATGACGCCGTAGGACGAACTCAATCCTGTGGACCGGCCAGCCGTGGCCACGACTCTCCCTGCACGACTTGGCTGCCCGCTTCCGATCAATGACAGGCACAATCTCCTGCGTTTAATGCAGGTCCCGCGCCTCTTCCCGGGCGAGGATCTGTTCGGCGTCCAGTGACGCGATCGCCACATCGGTTTTGCTGGGGATCTCCCCTTTCAACTGCAACGCCAGGTAGCGCATGCCGCAGACCCGCAGAAATGAGGTGAAATTACCCAGATCGTGCCCCGCATCGATCGATTCATGATAGAGACGGGTGATCAGTTGCGGCACGTTCATGGCGTCCCGTTGAGCGATCTCTTCCAGGGTGTTCCAGAAGTAGTTTTCCAGGCGCACGCTGGTGACCATACCGTCAATACGCAGTGAACGGGTGCTGCTGTCCCAGAGATGGGCGTCAGCATTGATAAACAGTTTGCACATCCTAGCCTCCGATAAGCCGTCAACCGCACCGATTAGACCAAGCATAGCGGGTAATGCGATAACGCATTACCCGCTTTTGATCAAGGTATTACCGCGCGGGAGGCCTTGGCCACCCCGTCGAAGATCGTTATGACTGGTCGAGCAGATCCATGAACTGCGCCAGCCAGGCCGGATGGGCCGGCCAGGCGGGGGCAGTCACCAGATTGCCGTCGGTCACGGCGCCATCGATGGCGATCTCCGCATACTCCCCGCCGCTCATCTTCACTTCCGGCATACAGGCCGGATAGGCCGAGCAGCGCTTGCCTTCCAACACCCCGGCAGCGGCCAGTAGTTGGGCGCCGTGGCAGATGGCGGCCACCGGTTTGTTTTCGACGAAGAAGTGCCGCACCATGTCGAGCACGGCGGGATTGAGTCGCAGATACTCCGGCGCCCGCCCGCCCGGGATGACCAGGGCATCGTATTGCGCCGGGTTGATCTCGGCAAAGCTGGCGTTCAGGGTGAAATTATGCCCCCGTTTCTCGCTGTAGGTCTGCTGTCCCTCAAAATCGTGGATTGAGGTGGCCACGCTCTCGCCGGCCTGTTTGTCGGGGCAGACGGCATCCACACTGTGGCCGACCGCCTGTAGCGCCTGGAACGGCACCATCGTCTCGTAATCCTCGGTAAAGTCACCGGTAATCATCAGAATTCTTTTATTGGTCACGGTAGTCACTCCTCTGGTTTTTGAGCTTTCACCCTAGCAGGTGACCCAAAGCAGGAGGTATTAACGCGTTACTACAATACACCGAAATGGCCGGTAATCTTTAGCTCACCCGGGCGCTGACCACATCGCTGCGCCCCTGACTATCCACCCAATGCACCGTGATCCGATCTCCCGGTCGCGTCCCATCCAGCACAATCGAGGTTAGCGGGTTCACCGCCACACCTGGCCCCAGATACGCCTCGGCAACCGGTTGACCGTTTAATTCAAAGGTCATTTGAATGAGGCAGTTCGGCTCCGGATCGCCTTTGGCCTGTCGTGACATCGGGTGCCTGATCAGGGCAAGCACTTCGCAGTGACGTCCGGTCATACGCAAGCGCATTTTGGTTGATCCTGACATGACATATCCTCCCAACGGATTTTGATAACAGGGTGCCGCGCATCAAGCCGCATCCAGGCCATAGCCGCCGATGCTCACCTTGACCGGTGCCGCCGCAACATAGACGCGACCTTGCGCCAGCACATAGGCGCTCACCAGCGAACTCTTCTCCAACCGTATCCGGCTATTGTAATAACCGGCGGCACCGGTGAGATGCAGCAACGTATTCAGTGGATAGCGGTTTTCTCGACTGACGACCGCTATCATCTCAACCCCTTCCAGATCGCATCGAACCCGTACCGGCACCCCGCTGTTGCGCTTCACCTGGATAGGCAGCTCTATACTGACCCGGTGATCCGTCTCGATCGCCGAAGTACCAAACAGATGTCTCAGCAACACCGCCTCGGTACGAATGGCAAACCCCTGTTGCGGTGCCGTATTGGCCAGCCCCTGCCCAGGCAGCAGCCATCCACCCAGGGGCGCCGTCAGCAACGAACCGGATGCCATGACATAGCCCAGAAATGTTCTGCGTTTCATCTCATCACCTCTCCGTTTCCGTGGTAAGGAAAACGTTAGCAGCACGCTGTACTAAACTTGTGACGAATAGATGATGTTTATCTGACTTTTAAATTTTATATTTATATTCAAATAGTTATATTACACTGAAGTATCAGACAACCTGTCATGACACTGCCGCAGACGCCGCCAGCACTGCCGACGCCACACCCTTTGGCCATCGGGGAGTGGCGCATTGAACCCCTCGAAGGAGTGATCTGGCGGGATGAAATCAAGATCCCGTTGGAACCGCGCGTCATGGCGCTGTTGCTCTATCTTGCCGAGCACGCCGGCCAGGTGGTTTCCCGCGATGAACTGGAGACGGAGATCTGGCTGGGAAGGCCCGTCAGCTATGATGCCTTGACCAGCAGCATACAAAAACTGCGCAAAGCGTTTAACGATGACGCCCGACAGCCGCAGGTGATCGAGACCTTGTCAAAACGCGGGTATCGGTTGATTGCACCGGTCACGCACCCTCCGCCATCCGCCTCGCCACCGACCTCCACGCCTGCCACACGGCAACGCGCCATCCGCTCCAGGCTGTTACCCATCGCCATCATGGTGCTGATCCTGATTGCCGTACTGCTCATCAACCGTGACACACTCTGGCAAGCCGGGGATACCGCCGATGACGTCCCCACCACTCCCATTTCCATTGCGGTGCTGCCATTTGAAAACCTCAGCCAGGAGGGGGACCAGGCCTTTTTCTCTGACGGCATGACCGACGACCTGATCACCGAGTTGGCGAAAAGGCCCGATCTGTTCGTCATCTCGCGTGAATCCAGCTTCCTCTACAAACAGCCCCTCTCCGACATCCGGGAGATCGCCCGCCGCCTGCATGTCCGCTATCTCCTGACCGGCAGCATCCGTCGGGCGGATAACAAGGTGCGCTTCAATGTGCGGCTGCTCGATGGCATCGACGGCCATCCGCTTTGGGCGGAACGTTACGATGGAGCGTTGAACCAACTCTTTGCGCTACAGGATAGGATTACCCGGGATATCCTGTCGGCGCTGAACTACGCCTCGGGTGGGAGCGAAACCCCGGTCGTCAGCCGGCAAAGCGTCAACAGCGAGGCGTACGATCAATTCTTGCTTGGACGCAATCAATTCTTCAAATTTGCCAGCAAGCCGGAAAACCGCAATGCGCGCCAATTCTACCAACAGGCGATTGCACTCGATCCGAACTTTGCCGCGGCTTATGCCATGCTGGGCTGGACCTACGCCTTCGACGCCATGAACGGCTGGGCCGACGACCGCGAACAAGCCCTTAACGAAGCCCAGCGCCTGGCCGGCCAGGCGCTCAGTCTCGATCCGAATCTCCCTACCGCCTACTTTGTCAGCGGCTTGGTTTACCGCGAGCAGGGTCAATACATGAAGGCTTTGGCTGAAGTAGAAAAGACACTCACCTTTGCCCCCAACTATGCCAATGCCCACGTGCTGCTGGCGACGCTGCTCTATTACACCGGCAGTCCCCAAGAAGGTCTGGAAAAGATCAAAAAGGCCATGCGCCTCAACCCGCATCATCCTTACAATTATCCGTTCCACCTGGGGCAGGCTTACTTCATATTGGGCGACTATCAACAGGCGATTGACGCCTTTAACCAGGGACTACAGTCCAACCCTTCCTCGGAACGGTTACACGTCTGGTTGGCCGCCGCCTATGCCAAATCGGGACAAGTGGCGGATGCAAAATGGGAGATTGACCAAGTGTTGACACTCAATCCCGATTTCTCCCTTGAACGGATCAAGCGCTCTTTCCCCTTCAAAAATCCCGCCGACCTGGACCCGTTCATCGAGGGCTTGAGAATCGCCGGCCTGCGAAGCGCCCAGTGAAGGTTGATGCCAAGTATCCATTCACCGGGCACTTCGTCCGGGATACGTCCAGTCCGCCCGCTATTTACGAATGACATAGAAGTAGTTTTGGAAATCGTGATCCAGCTCTTTGACCTCGACTCGGCCAAAACCGGCCTCCTCCAGCATCTGCAAGGCCAACTCTTTCCCCCACACCGTACCCAGTCCGGCGCCGTCCTGTGCCAGCGAAACCGTCATACAGTGCATGGTGGAGAGGGTGTAAAGCAGCGGTCCGATCGGGTGATCGGCGTTGTTGTGCAGATGGCTGGAGCCCTTGATGTCCTGCATCAGATAGACGCCATCAGCACGCAGCGCGCGTTGGATGGCGGTCAACACCTTATCCGGGGCCTTCTGGTCATGGATGGCATCAAAGGTGACGACCCAGTCGTATACCTCTTGTTCACCCAGGTTGGCGGCATCCTTTACCTCGAACAGCAGATTGGCAAGCCCCGCTTTGTCCGCTTGCTGGCTGGCCCAGTCGATCGCCTCGCTGGAGAAGTCATAACCGGTAAAGCGACTATTGGGAAACGCTTTTGCCAAAACCAGCAGCGCCTGACCTCTGCCACAGCCTAAATCCAGCACATCGATTCCCTGCTCAAGCCGGGATTCCAGCCCCTCCACCAACGGCAGGATATGTTCAAACAGGGCACTCACTACAGTCTGGCCACTGTCCTCCGCCATGACCTCATGAAAGCGTCCAAACCGCTCGTACGGCACCCCGCCACCGTTATAGAAGCAGTTGATGATTGCATCTTCGACCTGGCCCAGTAGCGGAATATATTGGGCGAAAACAGCGACGTTGTTGGGACTGGCATCACGGGTCAACCAGGCGGCATGGGCCGCGGGCAAATGGTAATGCCCCGGCTCCGGATCATAATCGACAAATCCGGCGGTATACATGGCACCCAGCCACTCGCGAACATAACGTTCATTCAGCCCAACCGCTTCAGCAATGGCCTGGCTACTCTGTGGCGGTAACCGGGACATCGCATCAAACAGACCGGTACGGTGACCGATTGACGTCATCAGGGATATCGCCCCACCGTTAAGAATCTCCACCAGCCGCTCGGCAAAGGCTTCACTGGCGTCCGAAGCTTCAGTCTGATGGATGACGGGAACCGTTACGGGATTACACATAAATAAACTCCTCCGTTTTGACTGCACCCGCGGTGCAATTGAAATGAACTCATGACGCCGCGGACGGGATCCGGCCGTTTTCATCGTACGCGGCGGTAGGGGAAAAATTGTCCCGGGTGTGGGTCGGCCTGAAACCGGCCTTGACCAGATTGCGGAACGAGTGCTGCGGATCGCCCGGAACCGCCTCTCCGGTTTCGGTACAGAGGGTGTGACAACCCAGCTCAAGGGCTTTTTCGATGCGCCGGTTAAGTAACGCGGTCTGGCTGCCCTGACCACGAAAAGCCACATCCGTCGCCGCCCAATCGAACCAGGCCACGTCGTCCGCCACGCGCAACGCCGCCACACCGGCGGGCTGGTCACCGCTATACGTCATAAAGTGATACCAACCGGGCAAGCCGACCAAGGCGGCTATGGCGGGGCGCGCCGCCACGCTCAAATCAAATCCATCCGCCGCTATCCGGGCAAACTCGTCGGCATAGCCCGGCCCTATCTGCTCAACCCTAAGCGCCGTACTACAGCCGGCTGGCGATGCGGCGTTCCGGACAAACTGGGTCCAGCCCCGACTGCGTGCCAAGCCGGCCTCAAACAGCCAGTTCCATATTTGGGCCGGCCGCACCCAGGGTTGAATATGCAGAAAGTAGTCCGCGACACCGGCCGCGCTGTAACAGTCCAGAATCATCCCGATATCCGCCGCTGTCGCCGGCTGCTGAATACCGATGCCAATCACTCGATTGAGCAAGATATTCGGTTCCTTCGCCGCCAAATAACAGGTTCCACTCGATGTGTCGTAGCGCGCCAAACCCAACGCCTGGCGCGTATCATCCGGCGCGGTTTGAAACAGGTCATCCAATGCCTGCTGTTCTATCCGCTCACTCGCGGCGGTATAAGCTTCGTTTTGCATCGTGCTACCCTCTTGTCAGTTGCCTCCGACCCGTGATCGGCCGTTCTGTCCAGCTGTGTCATAATCTAGCCGGCAAACGTCACCATCCCCGGTGGCGAAGCGTCAAAAGGGTGTCAAAGTAGCGTGCTGACCCCCGCAATGTAGGAAATAATCGAATGGATCTAAGATTATTCGGCGGCTTTCAACTGTTTGACGACACGGGTTCCCCCGTGGAGATCACGGCGCGTAAAACCAAAGCGCTGCTGGCTTGGCTTGCCCTGCATCCAGGCAAACGCCATCAGAGAGAACGGCTCTCCCTGCTGCTGTGGGAGGAGAGCGATGAGGCCCAGGCCCGCCACAGCCTGCGTCAGGCACTCAGCGGCTTGCGCAAGGCATTGGGCAGCCATGCCGAGGCACTGAGCAGCGACCAGGAGAGCCTCTGCCTGAACGTCGACCAGATCCAGGTCGATGCGCAACGCTTCGACCAGTTGCTGGAGAGGCAAACGGAGTCTGCACAGATTGAAGCCGTGGCGCTCTATGGCGGTGAATTTCTGGAAGCCTTTAACCCCCGTTCAGACAACTACGAAGAGTGGCTCCTGTTACAACGCAGCCACTATCGCGAACGTGCCATGACCGCCATGTCCGCGCTGTTGGAACACTATATGGCTTCCGGCCAGTTGGAGCCCGGGGTCCGATTGGCCATCCAGCTGTTGAGCAGTGATCCGCTACAAGAGTGGGTGCATTGCGCCTTGATGCAGCTTTATGCAAAACTCAACCGCCCGGCGGATGCACTACGCCAGTATCGCCAATGCCGCCGCATCCTGTTTCGCGAACTGAATATCACGCCGGAGCCGGAAACGGATCGACTGTTCCGGGAGATTAGCGAAAAACGTCAACACGCCCCACAACCGGCGACCTCTGCACCGATCACAACCTCGGCTGACGCGCATCCGAAAACCGATACCCCGAATATTAGCGAGACGGTCAAACCGAAAGCCGCCACCGCGGAGGCAGCACCGGAGCTTCGCCCGATATCCGTTGCCCACCTGTGTCTGGCCCACTATCAGCAACAACTGCATGAACTCGACCCGGAACAGGTACACCAACAGATCCGGGCACTATCCGATAGGATTGAACGGCTGGCGTCTGCCTACGGCGGACAGTTGCATCACCAACACGCCGATAACTGGGTGGTCCTGTTCGGCCTGCCGGTAGCACGCGGCAATGAAAGCGAAAAGGCGCTGCAGTTTGCCTTTAAACTGTTCACACCCCATCCCGACGAGGCTCACACCGCTACCGACTGGGGCATGCGGATCGGCATCGCCAGCGGATCGGTGATCTATGATGATCAAGGCACGATTGCCGGCGGCGTATGGGATCAGGCGGCCCAACTGGCCCGCTCAGCAGACCCGCAAACCGTGCTTATGGGCGATACCAGCTACCGCGGACTGAGACTGGCGGTGACAGCAACACCCCATGATGCCTCCTCCTGGCGAATAACAGCCATCGGTGAGACCGGCACCACGCCCTCCGGGGCCGCACCGTTCGTCGGCCGTCGTCGCGAACGGCGCCAGTTCGATTCGGCATTACACGCCTGTGTGGAGGACGCCGCCGGGGAGACGTTTCTATTACGTGGTGAAGCGGGCATCGGCAAAACCCGTCTCATCCAGGAGATTTGTCAGCGGGCCGATCAACTGGGCATCGCCAGTCATCACGCGCTGGTGCTGGATTTTGGCATGGAGTCACGGTCAGAACCGATCCCCAGTCTGCTGCGCCAGCTGCTGGCACTGGATAATGCCGCCAGTGCCATGCAAATTGAAAAGGTGGTGCAGACCCGTTTCGGCGATCGTTGGAATAGCCACCTTCACCACGCTGCCCTGCATGCCCTGTTTCGGCTGCCGCTGGAAGCGGGCGATACGGAAACCGGCGAGCCGCTCACTGAAATAAACCGGCAGAGCCATACCCGGCAACTGCTTCAGCACCTACTGGAGTGGGCTTGTGAAACTCAGCCAAGGTTACTCGTTGTGGAGGATATCCATTGGGCCGATCAGCAAACCCTGGCTTGGCTGGCGGAATTGGCCTCTGCCGTGAGCCACTGTGCAGCGCTGCTGATCATCACCTCCCGCATTGAGGGTGAGCCGCTCGATCCGCAATGGCGTAGTGCCATGCACGGTGCACCGCTCACCACCATCGACCTCACCCCGTTGCCGGCGCAACAGGCTCAAGAATTGGCTACCGCCTTATCGGGTGCCGATTCGGCTTTCATCCAAAACTGCATAGACCGGTCCGGGGGAAACCCCTTCTTCCTGGAGCAACTGCTTTGGAACGGTGAGGCTAACGCAGACCGAATACCCGACTCCGTTCAAAGCCTGGTATTAAATCGGCTCGACTTGCTCTCTGCCAACGACCGACGGGCGGCACAGGCGGCCAGTGTTCTGGGGCAGCGCTTTAAAGTGGATGCACTCAAACAGATACTGGAACAAGCTGATTACCGTCCGGATGAGTTGCTCAATCAACGTCTTGTTCGACCGGAAGGCGACGCTTATCTGTTTGCACACGCCCTGTTGCGTGATGGCATTTATGCCTCCCTGCTCATGTCGCAGCGTCGCGCACTACACCTGTTGGCAGCCAACTGGTTTCAACAGCAAGAACCGGCCCTGTACGCCCGACACCTCGACCTGGCCGAAGATCCACGAGCCGCCTCCGCCTACCTGACGGCTTCCCAGCAAGCGGTGCGCCGCTTTGATTTCGAGCAGGCACTGGCGCTGGCGTCACGCGGGCAAGCAATCAGCCGGGAACCGGCATTGACAGCGCAACTGCAATTGCAACGGGGCGACCTCCTGATTCAAGCCGGCGTAATCAGCGAAGCCAACCACGCCTTTGAATCGGCCGTTGAAATGACGCCTGACGAGACGACACGCTGTCGTGCCCTGATCGGCCTGGCCACCGGCTTAACCGTGCAGGATGATCTGGACAGCGCCCTCGACCGTCTCCAACAAGCCGCCCCGTTGGCACAACACTGCGCAGACGTCGCCCTACAAACGGAAATACATTATCGACGCGGCGACATCCTGTTTGCGCAGGGTAAAGCGGATGCGTGCCTGCAGGCGCATCAGCAAGCCGAGCAATTGGCGCGGGCCGCCCAGGCCCCGCTACTGGAGATCCGCGCGCTGGCCGGAATAGCCGATGCCTATTACGTCCGTGGACAGATGCGCACCGCAAAGCGCCATTTTGAACAATGTATTGAACGGGCACGACAACAGAAGCGGCTTCCACAGGAACTGGGCAATCTTTCCATCTGCGGCTTGACCCGTTTTTACAGCGGCTCCGTCGCGGATGCCCTGGCGGATGAGTTTGAAGCGGCCAAACTGGCCGCCGAGTATGGCAATCTGCGCGCGGAGATGACGGCCTATCTCAGTCAGACACTGATCTACCTGTATACCCGCCATATCGACAAAGCGGAGCAAGCCGCAAGAACCGGGCTGAAACTGGTGCGACAACTTGGAGCCAGTCGTTTTTATGGTGACACGCTGGCGGGTATTGGTGAAGCCCTGGTGCTGCAAGGTGACATAGAGGGAGGACTCGACTATCTCGAACAAGCTTACCAAGCCGCGCTCGATTCGGTGCCAACCCATATCGCCGGCTTTATCCTGGGCGTATTAGCCCGTGTGACCCCGGACAGGGAACGGCAAGACCGGGCCATCACCGAAGGCCAACGGCTGTTGGATCAAGGCTGTGTCGGCCACAACTATCTCCATTTCTACCAAAACCTGATCGATGTCTATCTCAACCGAAACGATCCTGCAGGGGCACGGCACTACGCCGAGGCACTGGAACGGTATACGGCTGCCGAGCCGCTGGCGTGGAGCGACTTCTACATCCGCCGCGGCCGATTGCTGGCCACCGCACTGGAAAGCGGTATCCACCAACCGCTAATACAGGAGGCAAGCGAACTGCTCGCCAGGGCGGAACAGATCGGCTTGTACTTCGGTACCCCGGAGCTCGAGGCATTGTTAGCCCCTTAACCCCCGTTATTCAGCAATAAAAAACGAAAAGCTTACCGATTGACGCCTGTTTGACGCTACCACCCACGTTGTGGTGACGGTCGGCCTCTATTGTCTACGTCAGGGAAATCAGCAACGAATAATTTCCTGTTACCCATGACAATCGATGTCTCGCAACCGTAAGTCAGCGAATACCTATCTGTTTCCAACGCCGCACATCAATCGATATAGAGCTTGTCTTTTTCCGCTCCAGCAATAAGGGGGCCGTGCGGCCCCCTTACCTTTAACCTGCATCGATTCGATTACATAGCCGCTTTCCTGGCTGCGGCAATCCAGCCGTCAAAGGTAGCCTGGTGGCCCTTGATCCAGGCATCCGCATGCCGTTCGATATCGGCGGCGCTCTTTTCACCGTCACGCATACGCAGATTCTGCGCACTGATATCGTTATTGCTCAACTCCATGATAGAGAACAGCTTGGCGGCGGCCGGATTGGCCATGGCCCAGGCACGGTTGGCGACAATGCGCTGGGTGTTGGCCTGGAAGCCGTAATTGCTGCCATCCGGCAAACTAGTATCTACATCCTTACGTGCCCCTGGCAAACTGGAAAACGGCACCTGTAACCAGACCACGTCTTTGTTCGGCACCAGCACACCGCTTACCCAATAAGGTGTCCAGGTATAGTAAAAGATCGGCTCACCTTGTTTGTAGCGGGCAATGGTGTCCGCAATGATGGCACCGTAGGAGCCCTGATTATGAGTCACGGTATCGCGCAGGCCATAGGCATCCAGGTGATGTTCGATCACCTTTTCACACCCCCAGCCCGGATTACAGCCGGCCAGATCCGCCTTGCCGTCGCCATTGCTGTCAAACAGCTTGGCAATCTTTGGGTCTTTCAACTGGGCCACGTTCTTGATGCCGTATTTATCCGCGGTCTTTTTATCGATCAGATAACCCTGCAGAGCGCCACCAGAGTAGATACCCTCGCGGTACAGTTTTTCGTCGCCACCGGCCTTGTTAAAGAAATCCACATGCAGCGGATCCCAGTGGTCGGCCAGGAAGGTGGCATCACCGTTGGCGATAGCGATATGCCCGGCGGCATACTCAATCTCTTTAATCGGCTTCACGTCGTAGCCGAGACGCTCCAACGCCTTCATCACCAACAGGGTTTGAAAGGTCTCCTCCGCAATGGAACTTTTCAACGGCTGAACCGTTACGCCTTTGCCCGGCATATCTGCCGCCTGCGCCGTCCCGCTCAAACAGAGCACGGCAGCGGCAGCCGATAGCTGGAGCATTCGTTTTATTTTATTCAGTTTCATACTATTCCTCGTTAATTTTGAAAGTAGATACCACCCTGAAAACTTACGGATGGGTCTGTGAGCGGCCGCCGGACTTAAACATCGACCAGACAACGCCCAGCGGTCCCGTCTGATACCAGCGCGCCACCGGCTGCTTACGCTCTTGCTCACCCATCGCCTGGGTAATGCGGTCGAGAATAATTGCCAGCAAAACAATGCCTACTCCACCCACAGCGGCGAGGCCCATATCCAGCCGCCCGATCCCGCGCAACACCATCTGGCCCAGACCACCCACGGCAATCATGGAGGCGATAACCACCATAGAGAGCGCCAGCATCAGGGTCTGATTGACGCCGGCCATAATGGTCGGCATAGCCAGGGGTAACTGCACCTTGAACAGCAGTTGGCGGGGTGACGCACCAAATGAGCGGGATGCCTCCACCAGGTCCGCCGGCACTTGCCGTATACCCAGATTGGTTAGGCGTATCAATGGCGGCAGGGCAAAGATGATGGTCACCACCACACCCGGTACATTGCCGATACCGAACAGCATCACCACCGGTACCAGATACACAAAGGCGGGGGTGGTCTGCATGGCATCCAGGAACGGTCGTAGCGCCGATTCGGCACGGTCGCTACGCGCCAAGAGAATGCCGGTCGGCAAGCCAAACAGGATGCAGAAAAAGACCGAGGTGAGTACCAATGCCAGGGTCACCATCGCCTGCGGCCAGGCACCGATAAAGCCGACAAAAGCCAGTGATGCGACCGTCGCCAGGGCCAGGCGCCGGCCACTGACCTGCCAAGCGATCAGTCCGAACAGGGCAATCATAATCAGCGACGGCACCGCCAGCAGGGCCGATTCGATATGGGTCAGGGTGGCATCGATCGGCCAGCGCACCGCCTGAAACGCAGGGCGGAAATTATCCACCAGCCACTCCAGTCCCTGGTCGACCCAGTGATCCAGTGGAATCAGTTTGTGGGCAAAGGGATCCAGCCAGTTGAAGGTGTCATCGGGCAAGGGGGCCTGCTGGGTATCCAACCAGTTGGTGGGTGAATCCTGTGGTACCTGAGGGGCTTCACCCCAAGGGTTAGCGGCAGGAGCGGCTGCCGTGGTATCCGTTGTTTGCGCAACGGCGGATGTGCCGCCGTTACTGGCTGTAGCCCATGGGTTACTACTGTTTTCGCTACTCATTGATCACCTGGCTTGTCTATCCAACGTTTCCAGCATGGTGGCCTTACTGACCGTACCGATATAGCGCCCTTCATTGGAGACCACCGGCAGGCCATAACCGTGTTGTGCCAAGGGTCCAAAAAGATCTCCTAAAGAGGCGTCCTGTTGAACCGGCTCAACCGATGGGAGGAAGGCGTTCTTGAGATGGGGATCATCGCTCTGCAACTCTTGTTTCAGCGTGTCGACCGAGACAACGCCTTCGAAACGTCTGCCACGATCGATCACATAACCGTATTCACGGTCGTGCTGACGCAATCTTTCCAAAGCGGCGCGTACGCCAATGCCGCCATGCTCGATCACAGTCACCTGGGTTTTGCGGGCGATATCCCCGGCCGTGAATACCGTTGAGACATCCACGCCACGGAAGAAGGAGCGCACATAATCGTCCGCCGGGTTGCGCAAAATCTCGTCCGGTGCGCCGACCTGCACTACACGCCCACCCTCCATGATGGCAATCCGATCACCGATACGTATCGCCTCATCCAGATCGTGGGAGATAAAGATGATGGTGCGCTGACGGGTTTCCTGCAGATTCAGCAGTTCATCCTGCATCTCGCTGCGGATCAAAGGATCCAGCGCGGAAAACGCCTCGTCCATCAGCAGTACCGAGGGATCGTTGGCCAGTGCGCGAGCCAAGCCTACGCGCTGCTGCATACCGCCGGACAACTCATGGGGAAAACTACCACCCCAGGCCTCCAGCCCCACCTGCTGTAGCGCCTGCTCGGCACGTTGCAGCCGTTCATTCAACGGCGTGCCGCCCAGTTCCAGCCCAAATGCGGCATTCTGTAGCACGCTCAGGTGCGGCATCAGGGCAAAGGATTGGAACACCATGCTCATATCCTTGCGCCGCAGATCCCGCAACTGCTCATCCGTCATGGCGGCGATATTGCGACCATCCACCAGGACTTCACCGGCGGTGGGTTCGATCAACCGATTGAGCAGTCGCACCAGGGTTGACTTACCGGAACCAGACAAACCCATGACGACAAAAATCTCACCTTCCCTGACATCAAAAGAGGCGTTATTGACACCGAGTGCATGACCGGTTTTATCAAAAATCGTCTCTTTATCGACGCCCTCCTTTGCCAGACGGAGCGCCTCTTTGGGGTTTTTCCCAAAAATTTTATAAAGGTTATTAACCTGAACCTTAATGGGTGATTGCTGCATAAATCGATCACTTCCGGATGAGAGGCTGCGACATCTGCGCAACCCGTCATTCGATATCTCGAATGACTTATATGATTAGTGGACTATGGTTATATACAACCTAACTGCCTAAGATATATAGATAAAAAACTTAATATCTTCTCTTTGATACACAACAGAAATTAACCACTAAGATATTGATAATTAATTATTAAAAATGATTTCATTCTGAACAATTAATTTTGAATACTATCAATTATAGCTTTATACGGTCAAATAAGCTGAAGATATTCAATGGTATTTTAATATGTATTCAAAATATTATACGACCATCATCAAAGGGATGAGTCCACACAGCTTGAAGGGGATGATTAACTGCCACTAAACCACGGGGACAATCCTTTTTATCATGTGAAATCGGTATAGATAGACGCCAACCTAGCCGACACTCTGTCACACAATCTATACTGGTGGGTAACCTATCACCCCAATCGTGGTCATACTGATAGAGATCACTGTCAGGAGGTAATGCATGAGTCTATTTCGCCGCGAGAAACCCGAAGAGAATGCCCAGTTCAGTCATCAAATCACCGATCAGGTGCGGGTCACACCCGAGGCGCAGGATCAGCTCACGCAGTTGATCCAGAAAGAGGAAGATATCGTCGGCATACGCATCTTCATATACGGCGGCGGCTGTGGCGGCATGAATTATGGCTTGACCTTTGTGGAGCAACCGCAGGAGATCGACTGCATCCTGGAACAGGATGATCTGAAGATCTTTATCGACCCGGTGGCGTTGAGCTTCCTGGAAGGGGTCGAGGTGGATTATCAGACGCAAGGGCTCAACAGCAGTATTGTATTCCGTAATGTATTCCAGAATGTGGGTGGAACCGGCGCCTGTAACGCCTGCGGGGCCGCCGGTGGTGGTGGCGGAGGCTGTGCCTGATCCAAGCCGATGCAACCCCAATTACTGCTGATCAGCCCGAGCCAGAGCTATCGCCTGGCCCCCTATCTGGCAGCGGCAGAACGGCTTGGTGTAACCCTTACCATCGTCTCCGACAGTCGCTACTCCCTTACCCGGGAGGTGGCGAATGGCATCCTGGGCGAATTTGCCCAACCAGGACCACTGATTCAATCTATCCTGAAGCGGGCGAAAAACACCCCACTGGTCGGCGTGGTGGCAACCGACGACAATACCGTCGAACTGGCGGCAAGAATCGCCACCGCCCTGGAGCTACCCTCCAATTCGATCGCTTCCGCCGCCCTGAGTCGCCGTAAAGATCTGGCGCGCAGCACGCTGCAGGCGGCAGGCCTTCCCGTTCCCGAACATTGGCAACTGGATCTGACAAAAGCCATCACCCCGCAACTGCAGGGACTCCCTTACCCAGTAGTGCTGAAACCGATCAGTCTCTCGGCCAGCCGCGGGGTAATCCGTGCTAACACTTTGGACGAAGCGGCAGTCGCCTGTGAAACGATTCGCCGGATCGTCGCCACACTCAATAATCCGATCGAGCGTGGCACGTTATTGATAGAGCGTTACCTGCCCGGGCAGGAGGTGGCGCTGGAGGGACTGCTGCAACATGGGCGATTTACCCCACTGGCGCTGTTCGATAAACCCGACCCGCTGACCGGCCCCTATTTCGAAGAGACCTATTACATCACCCCGTCGCGTCTACCCGAATCTATGCAGCAACAGATCGAACAGACGGTGGCCGGCGCCTGCCGCGCCTACGGCCTCCATCAGGGACCGGTACATGCCGAGTTGAGAATCGATGGGGAGCAAGTCTGGATCCTGGAAATCGCCTCCCGCACCATTGGCGGAGAGTGCAGCCGCAGCCTGGACGCCGTCTTGGCGCGCCCGCTGGAAGAGTACGTACTGGCCGCCGCCATGGGAGCGCCGCTGCCTGTCGAGCGACGGATGGGTGCTTCCGGCGTATTGATGATTCCCATCCCCCGCGCCGGCGTCCTGCGCCGAATCGATGGCGAAGAGGCGGTCCGGAAACTACCGGGAATCATCGATATCCGCTTGAGCGTGGCACCCGGCCAAGTGGTGGAAACCCTACCCGAGGCATCCAGCTACCTGGGCTTTATCTATAGCCGGGCGGATACCCCGCAATTGGCGGAACAGGCGCTTCGCGAAGCCCATCAACGACTGGAAATCACCATCGACCCGCTGATCAACCGTTAATACTCAAAACGGGCTCGATTATTTTTTACCGCCGCCGGAACGGAAACCGGCGGGGAGCTGACCGTAGTCCCCCTCACCGAACAGGAACCCGAGCATATGCTGCTCGATCAAGGCCAGATTGTTCGGATCGGCGGTGCTCAGCCCGTTTTCATTGATAATCATCACCAGGCGTTCAAGCCACTGTTTCCACCCTTCCCGGGAAACCTGCTCATAAATACGCTGACCCAGATCACCCGGATGTGGCGGCCGCTCCAGCCCCTCTGCCTTGCGTTTGAGCACCACACATTCAACCATTCGTTTCATCGTCGATTACCCTACCCGTCATGCTTCTACTCATACTTTTTCAATAGCACCCCCTCCTCGCCGCAGCAGGAGGCACTGCACTTTTTCACCGCGTGCAACTGCAAAGATTTCTCCGGAAAATAGTCCTGCAGCGGCTTATTCTCCTTGGCACAATCACACCCCGTATCGCCGTAAATATAACTGTTTTTCAGTCCCGCCCGCTGCGCCGCCGCCTGCGCCTGCCACAGGGTTTCGGTGGGGGTTTCCGGTATATGCGACAGCTTATAGGCGGGGAAAAACCGGGTGATGTTCCAGGGACTCTCCTCTCCCAGATGGTCACGTACCCAGCAGGCGATGCGATAAAGCTCATCCGGATCGTCATTCTTACCGGGAATCACATTGGTGCGGGTTTCAACATGAATACCCAATTCATGGGCCAGCTCGATGGCACTGAGCACCTGTTCGACCTGCGCCGTGGGGCAGATTTCATGATAAAACTCATCCCGCAGACTCTTGATGTCGGAGCAGAGCACATCGATATGGGGCGCCACCCGGGTCAGGGCCTCCGGGGTGATAAAACTGTTGCTGACATAGACCGTATAGAGGCCGGCCCGGTGCGCCAATGGGGCCACATCCAGAATATATTCCAGCCACACGGCCGGTTCGGAGTAGGTGAAAGCAATGCCCTGCACACCTTCGCGCAGGGCCGCCTGCACCAGTTCATGCGGGGTGATAAAGGCTTCGGTGGAGGCACCCCGGGCCAACTCGTCGAGGGCGGTTACACCCCAGGAGATCTCCAGGTTATGACAGCCACCGCAACGAAAACTGCAGCCGTAGCTACCCACCGAAAGCACCCGGGTACCGGGACGAAAATGGCGCACCGGCTTGGCTTCAACGGGATTGACGTCGATCGACGAAATGATCCCGTAGGAGAGGTTGTAGAGGGTGCCATTGCGGTTGACATGGGCCTGGCAGAAACCGCGTTGTCCGTGGCCCACCTTGCAGCGCCAGGAACAGAGCCCACAGCGAACCGTGCCGCCGGGCAGCTGCTCCTGCAGGCAGGTTTCAACCAGTTGGTAGTCATCCATCGGGATTGGGTGATTCACTCGCTCTCCTCGCCGAGAATCTGCAGTAACACATTACCATCATAGCAGTGAATCAGTCTCTTCCCCGGCAACGGTGCTGCCAGCCGCGCCTCGTTGGCGAACGCGGCATCCTCGATCAACAGCTTTCCGGCAGCCCTATCAACAAGGAAAGGGGTAGCCAAACCCCGTACACCACTTACAAAACGTATCAACCGCTGCGCCGACCAATCCGGATCAACGGCGAAATCCCTTTCCTGGGGCGGGCCTTGTCGACTCCCGACCAAGGCATCCTGTGCCACCCCCTCCACGGCTTCCTGGCGGCTATTTTCCAGATAGGCCAGAAACAGTTGCGCCCCGTACTGCCCCACACGCCGGTTGATCATCCCGTAGTCGGGAAAATCGGCCAAACTAAAACGACACTGATCGATAATGGGTCCCTGATCAAATATCTCGTTCATGCGATGCAGGGTCACCCCGATAGAGTCGTGGCCGTCGCGCAATTGCCAAAAAACCGGATTGATACCGCGATACGCCGGCAACAGTGAAGGATGAATATTCAACCAACCCTGTGGCACGGCCGTTAGCAGTAACCGGCTGATACGATGCGGATAGCACGAGACCAGTACCCGTTCCGGTCGGTTACCCTGGACCAGCTGTTGCAGTTGTGTTGGCGACCCGCTCGTTGCCGCAATACCCTGGGTTGCCGCCAACTCCAACGCGCCTGGAGACACATCTGGCCGAATCAACGGCGGTATCACACCTTGGGCGATCGAACCTGAATAATCCGGCCCATCGATAAACACCCCGTCCGGCACCACACCCTGTCGCAAAAGCGTTTCCAGTGTTGCCGCGGATTGCGCCGACCGACTCCCGACAAACCACCATCTCATGGCTATAAATGTCTCCTTCCCGACAGGTGACCCCACGCCACTCTCTTTGCTTGATTATAAACAGATACTCGCACCGTTCTCTTCTTCCCTACTCTGCCAAAACCTGCACATCCAGGCATGGTGTATGCTTTCCACATAGGCTTTCCGAAACGAAAAAGGAGGATTTGGCATGAAACACCACTTCCTGAAATATGCTGCATATCTACTGATCCTTTCACTCTCGCTTCCGGCACAGGCCGAGGCGATCGATACGGAAAAGGAAGCCGATATAAAGTTGATACTTGATATGACTGGCGCACTGTCGATCGGCAAGCAGATGTCCGACGCAGTGATCGTGCAGATGACCCAGAAGTTGAAAGCCGCCAGACCCGATCTCCCTCCTGAGTTATTCGACGCCATGGCGGAAGAGGTTAACCAATTGATCGAAGAGAATCTGCCCGCGTTTGTTGCACTGGTGGTACCTATCTATGACAAGCTCTTCACCCACCAAGAGATCAAAGAGTTGATCGCATTCTATCGAACGGATATCGGCATGAAAACGATTCGCGTTATGCCGATCCTGCTGCAGGAGAGCATGCTGGCCGGACGACGCTGGGGACAACTGCTGGGGCCGATCATTGAACGCCGGATTATTGAGCGTTTTAAAAAAGAGGGTGTCGATCTATCGGTATGAAATCCATATGCATACCTGCACGCATTGGGTCGCCCCAATACATGCAGGTCATCTCCTCGATCAGGTAAATCCCATCTGCGCCGGCAACCACAAGACAATGCCGGGCAACATGATCAATACCGCAATGGTAATGACATCGGCCACAAAGAAGGGAATACAACCCCGGAACACATCCTGTACCGAACACTCGGGGCGCACACCGGCCACTACAAAACAGTTCAATCCTATCGGAGGCGTAATCAGGCACAGCTCGGCCATCTTCACCACGATAATGCCAAACCAGATCGCACAGCCAACACCGGACACACCGAAGGCTGAATCAGCCGCGGTCACTGCTTCCCCGCCATTCAGCGCCATCACCGCGGGATAAACCACCGGAAGCGTCAGCAGCAACATACCGATGGCATCCATGAACATACCGAGCACCGCATAGGCACAGAGAATCAACAGCAGCGTTATCATGGGACTCTGTTGCAGACCGCTGATCCAGTGTGAAAAGGCACTGGGCAGCTCGGCAAACCCCAGGAAGCGGACATAGAGCAGGACACCCCAGATGATGGTAAAGATCATTACCGTCAGCTTGGCGGTCTCGAGCAGCGAGTCCTTCAACGCATGCAAGCGCATGCCCCGATAGACCGCCATGATCAATATAACCAAGGCGCCCAATGAACCCGCTTCCGTCGGCGTGCCGACACCGCCATAGATACAGATCACGATGATGCCGATCACAAAGAATATCGGCATGGCGCCCGGCAGCGTTTCGAAACGCTGTTTCCAGCTGAAACCGGTAATGGGCGGACCGAAATTTTTTCGCGTTTTTGCCAAAATTATCACCAGGCCGCCATAGATCAGGGCCGAGACAGCACCGGGCAAAAAGCCCGCCATCAGCAGCGCCCCTACATCCTGTTCGACTATAATGGCGTAGATCACCAGGATCGCCGACGGCGGAATCAGCGAAGCCAAGGTACCGCCTGCCGCCACCACTCCGGAGGCAAAACGCTTGTCATAGCCCAGACTCAACATCTCGGGAACGGCGATGCGGGCAAACACTGCAGAGGTGGCGACCGACGCGCCGGATACAGCGGCAAATCCGGCCGTTGAAAAGACCGTTGCCACACCCATGCCCCCGGGTAACCAACCCACCCAGCGTTTTGCCGCCTCAAACAGCGCCCGGGTCAACCCGGCGTGATAAGCAAGAAAACCGATCAAGATAAAGGTCGGTATCAGCGAAAGTGCCAAAGTGGAAACCTTAGAGTGGGGAATGGTGCCGGCCATCTTTACGGCCACCACAAAACCTTTTTCAAACCCCATCTTGGCTGAAAAAATCCACAACAATCCCAGAAATCCAGCAATGGCGGCGGCAAAAGCCACCCGAACTCCGATGACAACCAACACCAACATGATAGCGGTCACCCAGATACCGATGGATACGTTGTCCATACCCAGCATCGCATCGACGTATCCCATCAGGATGCCTCCTCTTCAGCCACCGAGCCCATCACCGCTTCCGCCTCTTTCGCCGCCACAGTAGCGGCATTCTCAATCAGGGGCACGGCAATCGGTTCATCGCCTCCCAGCTTTATCGCCCGGATATATCCCCACATCTGCAACAGCAGCCGTAGCGCCAGGATGCCCAAGGCAACCGGAACAACCAGCTTGGCCGGCCAGGTAGGGAGATCGATATCCAGTGACGAGTCGCCAATCTGAAATGCGCGATAAAAATGCATATAGGAGCCATAGATCAGTACCAGGGTAACGAGAAACATCAGTAGTACCGAGACAAACTCACTGAACCAAAGCAGCCGCCCCTTAAGTTGACCGATCAGCATATCCATGCGGATATGCCCACCCATGCGCTGGGTATAGGCGATTCCGAGAAAGGCAAAAAACGCCATGGCTTGCTCCACCCAATCCACGTAACCATCGATGGGCAATTCAAATATCCAACGCCCTAACACGTTGGCGGAAGCAAGAAAGACCAAAAGAAAGATGACCACCCCGCCTATCAGGGTTAATACCGACTCAAAACGAAAAAGCATTTGATCGGCCCAGCTGAGTTTGGAGCTGTCTTCCAGCACAGTAGAAGTTGCAGACATGTCATGTCTCACATAGTTTGATGAATAAATTGACCCGCCATCCCGACACTTCACGGGTGACTCGTGCGTTCGTACCCAAGCAGGTTGGGTACGAACGTTTCATCCCTTATGTCCGTTATTTGGCGAATTGAGCCGCCGTAAAATCAAACAACGTCTTGGCATCAAAGTACTGATTATTCTCTTTGATCCACTCATCGCGCACCGACTGAGAAAGCTGATCTAACTCGGCGGTCTGTTGCGGGGTAAAGGTGACCAGTGTGAGCCCCTCTTCCTTGATGGCCGCCTCATACTTGGCAGTGGTGTTGTTATCGTAATTTTTGACGTAGTAATCCATTGCCTCATCAACGGAACTTAGCAATGCCTCTTTGTAGGCTGGTTTTAAGGTATTCAGCGCATCCGTATTGACGATAACTGGACAGTTGGCCGTACCCAGATTCAAATTGGTGGTGGCCCACTTGCCCACCTTGTACGATTTCGTGGCCAAATGTGCATGGGGTGCAAAGGAGGCCGCGTCGATCACACCGGAGTCCATCGATTGACGCACTTCCGAAAACGGCACGCCGGTTTTAACGGCACCAAGCTTACCCAATACACTCATAATGCCGCCCGGTCCCCGCACGCGCAGTCCGCTGAAATCGGAAAGTTGCTGCAACGGTTCACTCTTACTGACGATATTGTACTGGGGCATCGGCGTAGGCATCAGCAGCGTGGCATTCCAGCGTGCCATATCCTGTACCACCAGCGGGTGCTTAAACACCGCGGCATAGATCTCGGCCATACGTTTTAGCGATACATCCCGGGAGAATGGCAACTCGACCACCGTCATGGTCGGGTTTTTATGCTTGTGATAGAAGGAGCAGAATTGGGCCATCTCAAAGGCACCGATAGAGATACCGTCAAGATTCTCCTTGGCCTTGGAGAGGCCGCCATAAGAGATATTCAGTTTGAACTCCCCATTTGTTTTTTGCTCAACCAGTTCCGCCAGCTTTTCAATATTCTCAGTGAAAGCCCGGCGTTTTCCCCAGGTCGAAACGTTCCACTCGTATTCTGCCGCCGAAACCTGTGCAACGGTAAAGGTTGCCGCCAACGCCGTACACAGTGCCACTTTTTTCATCTTGCTCATCTCACTCCTCCTCACTTTTTATGGATAGCCGATGGAATCATCGGAACAAACTCACTCCCCCTATTACAAAATGCAGGCCAATTATCCGACACATACTCCCATCTGATTGATTAAAATGAATTTATTTAAAAACATCCGATTTCACCAGCAGACCGCATGGAAGACGCCAGACGATGAATAGGCCATAATTGGCTTATGAATATTGGCCAAACAAGCCGAATATTGCCGATATCAACCGAATCCAAAGGATTTGCGGGCTGGTGTGAAAAGTGCATTAAATCTTGCGTTACCGCTAACGCTCAGGAGAGGTCAATCCTTCTCTCTTAGTGATGGGTGCGGTAAAAGTTGAAACAGGCGACGAAGCGGTCGCCCCTACGCCAACGGTATTTACGGATCGGCATGAACGAAAGCACCCAATCAGACAACCGCCCCCAATCCGGGAAGGTCCCGTATAACGGCTACTTGCTGATCTTGTTGATCACACTGATTGGCGGTATCGCCCTGGCCTATGGCCTGACGCGATGGACGGAGTACCAACATTTTGAAATGCTCGACCGACAGGGCAATGAACGGTTGGAGCTCTACGCATCCACCGTACAGTCGGCTAAACAACGGTTTGATTATCTACCCTTTATCGTATCCCGAGACAGGCAAGTAAGAGCGCTGTTAAAGGGGTTGATTAGCGGCGACCCGGTCAGCAAGAAGTTACACTCCTGGCAAACCGAGTCTGCAGCGGCTGTGCTCTATCTGATGGACCACCAGGGGAACGTGCTGGCCTCCAGCAACTGGCAGGATAGCCAGAGCTTTGTCGGCAGCAACTACCACTTTCGCCCCTACTTCCAGGATGCTATCCAGGGTGGCCAGGGACAGTTCTTTGCCGTCGGCGCCAGTACCGGCCAACCCGGGCTATTCCTGTCACGTCCGGTATGGGATGAAGAGACCATTATTGGTGTCGCTGTGGTCAAGATCGACATGACTCAACTGGAAACCGACTGGGCATTGGGTGGGGAAAATGTGCTGGTAGCAGACAGTGATGGAGTGATCTTTCTCGCCAGCAACCCGGAGTGGAAATACCACAGCCTGAAGGCGATTGACGCCAACATCCTCAAACGCTTGTCAACCGAACGCAAATACAGCAGCCGAATCATCACACCACTGGAGATCCACAAGCAGCGGCTATCACCGCTTGGACACACGATTATCGAGCTCGCCGCATCGCCTGACCAACTACCCCGAAGCACCAATTATCTGATGCACCAGCGACCGCTCAGCGAACTAAACTGGACCCTCTACTACTTGACCGACCTAAAAGACCTTGTCTATAAAAAGCGCTCGGCCAATTTTATCGCTCTGTTGATTACCCTACTGCTGGCATTGACCGGCTTCATCTTTATCAACCGGAGTCAAAGCCGTCGCCTACTGGAAGAGCGGGTAGCCAGACGCACCCAGGAGTTGAATGAAACCAACCGCCGATTGCTAAAAGAGATCGATACCCGTATCGAAACAGAGGAGCAGTTGCGACAAACTCACGAAGAGCTGGTCCAGGCGGAGAAACTGGCGGCCCTGGGTCAGATGTCAGCCGGAATCGTGCATGAAATAAGCCAACCGCTATCGGCCATGCAGACCTTTGTCGCCAGCAGTCGTCTGCTCCTGCAACGCGGGGATAACAGTGGTGCCATAGAGAACCTCGATGATATCGGCTCCATGGTGCGACGCGTTACCAGCATCGTCACTCACTTGAAAAGCTTTGCCAGTAAATCCCGCGGACACACCTCTCCGGTAGAGATTCAGAAAGTGCTGGAAAATGCCCTGCTTATTCTGCGACCCAGGCTGGATGACAGCACCATTCAATTGACTATCGAAAAAACACCGCAACCCCTTTATGTCATCGCCGACGAAATCAAACTGGAACAGATCCTGATCAATCTGATACGCAATGCCTTGGACGCCATGCAGCAGGCCGTACACACCGCCCCACATCAGCTGAAGATCTGGACCGAAACGAATAACGGCCGGGTTCATATCTTCATCGCGGATACCGGCACCGGCATCAACCCCGACGACCTGCCCAAGGTATTCGATCCTTTTTTCACCACCAAACCACAAGGTGAAGGACTGGGGCTTGGCCTCTCGGTCTCTTACGGTATCGCCAAGGAGTTTGGTGGAGACCTGGAAGTGGTGAACAACGCCGACCGGGGTTCCCTGTTTAAACTCTCGCTGGATAACGCACACGAGACTGGAAGTCACCATGAATCAAAACAAACTGAATCCTAACGACGACGAAATGCAACCGCGGGTAGTACTGGTGGATGACGACGCGGCGGTTCGCAAAGCCACCAGTCAGTGGTTGAATCTGGCGGGTATGCGGGTACTGGATTATGCCGGCGCCCGGGAAGCCTTGTCGCAATTGGCAACAGAGTCCAACGTGGTCGTCATATCCGATATCAAAATGCCCGGTATGGATGGCCTGGAATTCGCTAAACGGTGCAACGATATCGATCCCGATCTGCCGGTCATCCTGATTACCGCTCACGGAGACATTCGCATGGCCGTCAGGGCGATGCGTGATGGCGCTTATGACTTCATCGAAAAGCCCATCGAACCGGAACTGCTGATCGACCGCATCCAACGGGCCTGGGAAAAACGTCAACTGGTCATGGAGAACCGAAAACTTAAACGTATCGTCAACCGGGGCGCCAGCCTGGAAAACCGCCTACTGGGACGCTCGCCGGGGATTCGCCAACTAAGGAAACAGATTGTGCAACTGGCGGAAACCCCCGTCGACACGGTCATTAACGGTGCTACCGGAACCGGTAAAGAGCTGGTCGCCCAGTGTCTGCATGAATGGAGTCCCCGCGCCAACAGCCCTTTCGTGGCGGTCAATTGTGGAGCGATACCCGAAGCACTGTTTGAAAGTGAACTGTTCGGTCACGAGAAAGGCGCTTTCACCGGCGCAACCGCAAAGCGTATCGGAAAAATAGAGCATGCCGCCGGTGGCACCCTATTTCTGGATGAGATTGAGAGCATGCCGCTCAATTTTCAGATCAAACTGTTACGGGTACTGCAGGAGCGGAAGCTGGAACGGCTCGGATCCAACCAACAGATCGATCTGGATATCTGGGTCATCGCCGCCACCAAGGTAGACCTTGAACAGGCATCCGCCAGCGGCGACTTCAGGGAAGATCTCTACTATCGCTTCAATGTCGCGGAGCTCTATATCCCCAGTCTGGCCGACCGCCGTGATGATATTCCCTTGCTGTTCGAACACTACGCGCAAAAAGCCGCCTACCAGTTTGACCGCGACTATCACCAACCCACCGAAGAAGAGATCGAGTGTCTGATCAGTTATCCCTGGCCTGGCAACGTCCGCCAGTTGAAAAACATCGCCAAACGCTATGTGCTGGGTGTTGGTCCGTCACGCAATATTCACACCCTTTTGGGTCAACCCTCTGAACAACAGCCCGACACTGCCAGAACAAGCAACGGCTTAGCGGAACGGGTGCAACTGTTTGAGGCTGAACTGATCACGCGATCATTGAGAAAGCATAAAGGAAATATCAGCGAAGTCATGCAAGAGTTGGAATTGCCGCGCCGCACCCTGAACAACAAAATGAGCCAGTATGAGATTAAGCGGAAGGATTTTGTCGGCAGTGATCTTGAATGAATCGTTTGATCTGGCTGGCAGTTCTCCCAGCACAGGATAAGGCCTGGATCCGTCCGGTTTTGTGTGCCCGATTGGCGAAACAGGTTGAAGATGTGACCGGGAAGGTTGTTTCTGCCACGTAAGAATTTTACTCTTTCTCTTGCTGTCGACGATGGACAGCCCGGATAAGCGATACGCCTGGTCTGTCGGCAGATTTCATAGCACCCAATGAAAACCATTATCAGGAGATTCCGCCCGTATGCGTCACGTTGCTCCCGCCCTGCTGGCCCTAACACTCATCGCCACCTCACCCATCGCTGCGGCTCTCTGCACGGCGGATGATGCCGCCCGAATCGGTGCCACCGGTCGTTGGGCCTGGGGAGGAAAAGGTGATCCCAAAACCAACACGTCGGTCGAGACTATTATTGCCCAGAAAGGCCCTCTGACCATTTTACGGGTAATTACGGCCGAAGAGGACGCCATCCAGCGCCACCTGGATGTCTACTACGGCTTCATCTATGCGTCCGACATCATCGACCTGACCCCGCGCAAAGAGCGGTCTGCGCTAGCCAGTCTATGGGAAGGCACGATGCCGGACGCGGCAATGCTGAATAAAATAGAAGCTAGCCTGAAAAAGCGCCAACCGGAACTGGTGGCGGCCATGGATAAGCTTTGGCAAAACCCGACTCCCGGCCAGCACGCCGAGTACACGCAGTATCACACCGACAAGTACAAGGTATCGATTGTCGGAAATGAGCGACTGAACGGTTTTTCCGATCCGGACGGGGTTACCGATACCCTGATCCTGGAAACTGAGAGCAGCGACGGGTGGAAGGAGCGAATCTGGTTCTCGACGGAATATTGCCAGATGGTACGCTACGCCTATGAATATCAGGAAGACAAAGGCGTTGAAAAAATACACGAATTTCAGCCGGCGAACAGACCGCTTCCAAAAACCTATCCCCGTACACCACAAGCACTTATCGAAAGCCAGATCCGGGCTATGCACCTACTGGATACCGATGCCCTGACACAGTTAACCCACCCCGATTCTCATGCCAACTTGAAGACCGCCGTCATCGAGACATTTAAACAAGGACAACAAAAAGCGCTAAAACAGATAGGCCTTGAACTGGACGAGGAGACGAACCTTAGCACGATCGAGGCCATGTCGGGGGCCGATCTCTACCGGCTCCTAAACGCCGGGCTGCTCAAACACACCGCCCTCTCTGGACTACTGATGAATAACGCCATGGAGATCGTCGAGATCATCCCCGATGGCGACCGGGCCGCCGAGGTCGTGACCCGCGTCACGACGTCACTACGTGGAAAAAGTGTCGTCAGGAAAGTAAATATACGCATTCTCAAGACCGCCGACGGCGGCTGGGCCATCGGCACCCATGAGGGTCAGCGAGATGAGGTGTTCAAGGGCATTGGCGTACAACTGCCAAAAATGTAGATCCGATGCCATTGAACGATTTACATCCTAAACGAGTCAGTAAGTACTACAGCTACAATATGAATAGTCCCGTTTTCCACAGGAATGGAGTTAGGCGATGAAACTGATAGGACAAATCTCACTGCTCATCTTGCTAACCATGACACTGATCGGCTGTACCGGCAGCTTAACCGGCTCCACCTATAGCCGCGATGAAGCCCGAAAAGTGCAGACGGTTAAATATGGCACCGTCGAATCCGTTACTCCGGTAGTGATTGAAGGCAGAACCGAAGGCATTGTCGGCACCGGCTCCGGTGCCATTATCGGTGGTCTGGCGGGCAGTACCGTGGGAGGTGGAAAGGGACGCAGCATCGCCACCGTGGTGGGCGCTGTGGCCGGTGGTCTGGCCGGTCAGGCAGCGGAAAAAGAATTGACAACAAAGCAGGGCCAGGAGATCACGATTCGCCTGGAAACGGGTGAAATACTCTCTGTCGTCCAAGAGGTGGAAAATGAGCAGTATTTTCGACCGGGTGACAGAATTCGCCTATTGCAGCACGGCGGTACGACCCGGGTCGCCTACTGACGCAATGACTGCGTCCCATTACATCGGCATAGCTTAACAACCCTGGTGGATTCCATGCACGTAAGACATTGCCTAACGGGCCTGGTTACGATTTCCCTTCTCATCGGCGGCTGCAGCTGGGTGAAGACCACAGCGGAAGGTGAAAAAGTTCGCGTTCTTGACCATAGCGAAGTGACCACCTGTAAAGAGCTAGGCCATACCACCGTATCCCTGATCGACAAGGTCGCTGGGATCGATCGGGATCCTGAAAAAGTCGCTGAAGAATTACGTATTCTGGCTCGAAACAGCGCTGCCCGAATAGGTGGTGACACGGTGGTACCGATTTCGGCGATCAGCCAGGGCGAACAACGTTTTAGTGTTTATCGGTGTGTCGGCGCGCCCCCGTTAACTCAACGAACCGTCCCCAAGTCAGCCGATATGGCACAGCATATCGGCTGACTATAACCCCTCGCCAATCACCCCTATTCCCCGGCCGCAAGCTGCATCCGCTGTAGCTTGGCCAGACGTAGCGCGCCAATTTGGTATAACGCTAATCCGCACAGGATCAAAGCGGTACCGAAAACAATTGTCAGCGACAAGGGCTCATTCTGAATTAGATGCCCCAGCAACAATGCTCCAACCGGCGTGATCAGGGTAATCAGCGCCACCTGTGTGGCAGCCAGTCGCTTCAACACAAAATAGTAAAGTGCAAAGCCGAGGACGGAGCCAAATATAGCCAAGTAGAGTATTGAGACAGACGCCTTCAACGGCAAATTCGCCGGCCAGGCCCCATCGAATAGATACCAGGTTATGTCGAACAGCGGTGTTGCCACCAGCAATCCACCAGCCGTCTGAACAATAGCCGGGATATCCGCATTGATCTGTTTCACCATCACGGCGCTACCTGAATGCATGGTCACCCCAAACAGGATGGCACACATTCCATAAAAGACACCGCTGGACATGTCGGCGCTACTTCCAAACATGACCAGCAAACCACTGACACCAAGCAGCATACCGATGAGCTGGGTAGGCGTGATATTCCGCTCTCCCAACCAGAGATAGGCAAACAGCCCGGTTATCAGCGGTGACAGCCCGAATACCACCGATATCCAGCCGGAGGGAATGTACTGAGCCGACCAATAGACGCTAAGCATGGCGAGATAGATGCCGATCCCAGCCGCCAGATAGGCACGTCGTGCCTGCTTGTCCCAGCGCATGCCTTTACCGAATAGGGCGACGATCAGCAGCGCCAATACCGCGGCTATGCTCATGCGGCTGGCGACGCCAAACAGAAAACCCGGCCCGGCGCCACTCCACTGGATCGCCAGCGGGGTGGTGGTCCAAACCACGATAACGCCGATGTAGGCCATCGGTACAGACATGATCCCTTCTCCTTTTTTTGGGCTTCAGAAAACAAAACGGCCACAGATTCATTGGAACCTGTGGCCGTTTAAGTGTCGGTTTAAACTGATTTCTTAGCGGGAAATCACCTCACACCACCCGGTCCACAGGCACACATACGGCGAACTAGGCGCCATGCCTGCAGATAGACCGGTTTGTTGGTGAGTGTCGCGTACATGGGCTAAGTGTCTCTGTTGTACAGGAGCGATGTCAACAGGTAATTTGGTAAGGAAATTGCCGCAGCCTATTTAGGGCAAAAAGCACCTTTTTCAAATACACGCTTTGCGATCGGGCTAAACGCTGAAAACCCAGATTGCCCCGCAGGCCAATCAAGTCAGTTGAACACAGAACGAATCTCACCTTCGTAACTATCCACTTCATCGATCAAGTCTGCGAATTTTTCATTGATCCTGGCGATCACCTCATCATCGTAGGTGTTATCCATGTATTGCCACTCAAAACTCCCACCCGCCAATAAATTTGATACGTAAATAATATCGGGAAGATTGCGCGGCACGGACGGTACCGCACGCGGTTCGTCATGTTCCCGCACGGCTTCCGTAATGGCCTCGGGCAGGCCCAGTGCATTAAGCAGGGTATAGCCGATATGTTCATGCCATTGGGTAATCAGGTACTTCACCGTATCCGGGCGACTACGCAACTCTTCATACTGTGAAGCACGATAGAGCATATAGAAGCCTCCAATATCGTGAACAATACCGGCCAACATCGCCTCATCCGGGTTGATGCTCGTGTAGTGTTTGCTGATAACGTAAGCAAAACTGGCGGTGCGCAGGGAATGCTCCCAAAGCCGCTGGGAAAAGTCGGCAAACACAGACATGGATTTGGCACTGCGTATCTGGCTCGTGGCGATCGCCAAAGCGGTACTGCGCACCAAGTTGATACCGAGCCTCATTACCGCCGTTTTCACATCATTTACCGGTACACCGCTGACGTTATAGGCAACTGAATTGGCCAGTACGACAAGGCGTGAGGCGATCAGCGGTTCGGTACTTAAAATGCTGGTAACCTGCTCAAGCGACCAGTCGGGGTCATTGAGCGCTTCCCTTAGTCGGATAACCACATCGAAGCTGGTTGGAAAATTAATCTCCCCTGAGAGCTCTTCAGCGATATCCTGCAACATTTGAAAGCGCTGGTTTTTTAACGCCTCGCCTTTTTTATCATCTACTTCCATATCTTTTCCATACAACTGAATGGCGGCAGTTTATCTTCAAGCTGCCTGATCTTCGAGAAATAATGATCGACTCATCTAACCATACATCTGATTGTCGGTTTCTGTCGGATACGTCGACATGCATCCATCTTAACGCTCTTGGTTTTGCGCTGGGATCCATGGACAAATAATAGGCGCCTATCATCAGATCAACTACCTATTTCATCCTTTTTTACACGATTTCAGACTAAACGCATCCGGCAGCAAACCATGATTTTAATACGCATTCCGTTTTAAGCGGACGGAACTAGAATCGTTTTCGTTGTCTATCTGTACCTTCTATAGGTTCCGGAATACCACAAGCTTGAAGCCCGGGGATTCGAACCCGCTGCGATATACATGGAGAGACTGATTCGCACCATCCGTGGGTCTCACCCTTCGGGCGGTGCTTCGCACCGTCCAAAAACAGCATCCTGCCGTTTTATCCAACCTCGGGAGGTTTTCACCCAACACAAACGCTATAACCGAAAAGGCCCACCTGACGGTGAGCCTCTTCGGTTTATATGGCACGCCTGAAGGATGACTCGCGCTACGCGCTCGTTCTGCGGCCCTACGGGACTTGTCGAACCAAACTTTTGAAGTCGGAGGTTCGAACCCTCTTTTCGATAACGCATAAACAAAAAGCCCACCCTTTGGGTGAGCTTCTTGTTTATATGGCGCGCCCGGAAGGATTCGAACCTCCGACCACCTGGTTCGTAGCCAGGTACTCTATCCAGCTGAGCTACGGGCGCTTAACTTTGGAGCGCGAATTCTGAAGATTTATGGCGCTTTTGTCAACTGATTAGCCGACTTAATAATGGCGTAGAGCGAGATGCGCTCCCCAGCGCTCGCTGTAACTATACGCCTCGTGACGGAACCTGCCGCTTGAATCGGCAGTTCGTATTATGGGCTGAACGTCTGTCCACAGTTACCTAATTTTTCCTGAAACTTAGCTATATAATTCATAGAGTTATAGATTTATAGATCTTAATCCCGTTTCCACATTCCCAGACCACGTGATCGCGCAATCACGCATACCCTCTTCGGATTAAATAAGCTTGCTAAATAAAATCGACGGGATAAATAATTAATTCTTATTCACATACCCAATATCCCTGTGTGCGACAGAAACAGTAGGTTATGGGTAATTACAAGGCAACAGGAGGGTTTCAGCTGCCCGCTGCCCCGCCCCCTCGAGGCCCTCCTTGGCTTTCATGGATTGCCCGGTGATGGTTTGGCTGAACTCGGGAGCATTGGCCATCTATCCATTTTGAAAAATCACAAAGGGAGAAGTGGAGTCCGCTGCAGACTGTTGTGGCAGGTCGATGTCGTTACCCTTGAACTGACCAAAGAGAAATTCAAATACGCGCTGCCCCATCTCGCCATGCTGCATGCATTCGTGAAAGGAATGGCCACACCCCTCCAGTTGTTGAAACTCAAAGCGGGTGTTAAAGCCCCGGCTCTCTGCGGCGGCACGCATTGTCTCTATCCACCGATAGCCGCGTTCCAGACGGCTCCTGCCTTGTTGCGCATCGATACGCCTGGCTCTGTTAAGGGCCTCATCCCGGTAGATATCCCGTGCGCCGACAAATACTGCCATCGGGACCTGCAAGAAATGTTCGGGGCATAACTCACTGATCCAGGGCACTCTTGATGTGGCAATCCCTCGCGGAAAGCGTCGCTGATCATCGGGGAAGGTATACCATCCCGGAGCCCCCATGGTGACAGCCTGTATCTTCTGCGGATAGGCCATGGCGTAGCGGTGGACAAACTGCCCGCCACCCGAGTGGCCGAACAGGAACAACCGATCGGTTCGCGCACCCGTCAGCATACCCACCTCTTCCACCAGGGCGTGCACGGCCTCATCAGGGCGACTGCAAACGGCACCACGCCTGACGCCCAATCGTTGATAGGCAGGGAACTGCGACGCCGTGAACCGGGGTGCCGCAAGTACCACACCATAGCGTTCGGCAAGGGTGGCAAACTGGCGCACCTGGCTTTTTGCATTGCAGGAGATGCCGTGTACCGCCACCATCAAGGGCGCACCCTCACCACAGCTGGCGGGCACATAAAGGTAGTAGCCCAGCCTGGGGAGGCTACCCAATTGATGTCGGGTTATGACGCCCGTCATGTGGGTATGATCGATCTCGGGCGGCATGGCCGCACAGAGTGGTTCGCTGGAGATGGCCATTGGTGTCTTCGACATGTTCAGTTGTCCTCGTGGTTCTTGGACATGGCACTTGGGATCAAGGAGCGATCGCGGTCCATGGATGGTTATCTGTTATCACTATGCCGGATATTGTGTATCGGATCAGGCGACACTCTTCAATTTTCTCTGGAACAGCTGATGGGTGGGGCCGGGACGCATCAAAAGGCTATCGGGTGAGCCGGCCTCCAGTAGTGCGCCGCCAGCCAGATGCCAGATGATATCCGCTTTCAAGACCAGTTCGAGGCGGTGGCTAATCAGCAGCACCGTCCCCTGAAACTCCTGCAACACGCTGTCGAGCAAGGCGCAGGAACCGGCATCCAGATTTGCATCGACCTCATCCAGCAGCAGAATTTTAGGATTTCCAAGCAGCGCACGCGCCAGGGCGATGCGTTGGCGTTGGCCCAGTGAAAGATTAATCCCCCCTTCACCCACGCGGGTTCGCATCCCCTCCGGGAGCCCGGCGGCAAGTGCATCCACGCCGCAACGCACACAGACACGTTGTACCTCGTGGCTGGGCGCATCGCGCCAGCGGTAGCGGACATTGCTCTCGATACTGCCACGCAGTAGCGGCAGGTCAGGACTCACCATGCCGATGTGCCAATGGATAGACGACAGGCTGTAATCTCCCAGATCACCACCATCGACCAGCACCGCGCCGGAATCGGGCAGGTGCATACGGCTTATCAGGTTGAACAGGGTTGACTTGCCCGCCCCGTTGTCCCCCACGACGGCCACCATCGAGCCCCCCGGGGCGCTGGCCTCCAGGTTATCGAACACACCATCGAGCCGGATCGAACAAAGGCTGATGCCACCGCTGGTAACCGGTAGCGCCGGTGCTCCGGGTAACGCATCCATCTGTGGTTCAATGGCCATAAATGATGCTATTTTTTTCCGGGCAACCTGATAGCCATACCAATACTCATGCACCCGACCAAGATCGCGCAGGGCCGGCGTCAGCATGCCCAATATCGCCAGCGCCGCAACCACCGAACCTGCACTGGTTTGACCCTGGTTGACGACCACCGCACCCATTATCAATACCAGGGCCAGGGCTATCCCATTGGTCGCCTCGGTTAACCCCCGAAGATAGCCGATAACCCGGGCGCGAATGAGCATGGCCTGACGCAGCTTTCGGCTTTGTCGCGCTAGTCGACGGCGTTCACGACGCTGCTGACCGAACGCCTGCACCACGGACATGGCGGCGATCTTCTCATTGATATTCGCGGCCAGCGCGGCACGCCGCCGGCGCGATTCGGAAACCGCGGCCCGCATAGCGCGCCCGGTAAGCAGCGCGGCGCCGGCACCGCATAGCAGCACCAGTGCCACGGAGATAGCCAGCGGAGTGCTGACCCAGGCCAACGCAGCAAGCGCGAAGCAGGCGACGATAGCGGCCACACTCAGGCGTGCCAGGCCGAGACTGACCCACTGGCGTAAAGCGGTGAGATCACCGATAAATCGCAATAGGTGACCACCCCGACTGCGCTGCTGCAGGGTGCGCGGAGAGAGACTACTCAGATGATCAAACAGTGCCAGCCGAACCCGATAAGTATAATCCTGGCCGAGCTGCTCAGCAGCGACCCGTTCACGTACCCGCAGTGCGGCCGCGGCAAGAGCCAGGGCAATCAGGGAGGCCGCGATTGCCGCGTCCCACCATGACGGCAGCAGCAATCCACCATTGATCCATTGATCAAATACCCTGCGTATCAACAGTGCGGTCGCAACAGCGACGCCGGCCTGGGCAAAACCGTTGCTGATCAGTTTAAGCAGCAACCAGCGGCGTCGACCGGCGATGATTCTGGGGATAGCCATCGCATCTACCTCCTCAGGCGCTGACACGGCTGGCAGGTAACGCCTGGCTGACCGACAGGATGCGTCCGAGCTCGTCACCGGCAACCGCCGCTTCAGGGTTAGGTAGCCAGCTGGCATTGGCCAACTCGGCGGCACTCACCACCGGTATCTCCAGGACCTGGGCGGCTTCACGTGAGGCCAGCGGCGAAGCGGTGATAATGCCGCTGACTGCGGCTGCCTCCAGGCCCAACTGCTTGAGGTGATCGACACCCGCCTTCGCACCGAGGGCATCCGTGGCCGCAAACAGGAGGCAGTCTACCCCTTCTCTAAACACCCGGGAGGCGAGCAGGGCGGCGGTTTCCCGCTGAAACAACCCATCGGCCACCTCCAGTATCACTACCTCCGCACCCTGGGCCGCCAGTTGGCGGTTAAGCTGGATGAAAATGTCCTCCAGCTGGGCCAACGGCAGACCAAAGGTCGAGGGCACACCGGCATCCGTGAAGTCCAATACCGGATCTGCTCCAACATCCACCACCGCCCAGCGGTCGCCGCCAGCCCCGGTTCCCGACACCTTGGCGGTCCCGATCCGCCGGCCCGTGGCCTTAAATCCGCGTACCAGGCTGGCGACGGTGGTGGTTTTCCCGGCATTCATCGAGGTGCCCACCACTGCAACGGTAAAGGGATGGCCGGTGACTGCGGGTATCCTCGGTAACGCCGCACCCTGCATATTGATCCGCTGGCCCTGGCTATCCGCCAGCAGACCCAGGGGATGAATCGCGGTGGGTGGTTTCATTCGTTTATGGCGGTTTTCACAGCGGGATGCCACGCCGCCGGCGGCGACCAGGTGACATGGCCCCAGGTCGTCAGGCAGGTAAGACTCAAACTGATCCGGTGCATAGCGGGCGCCATAACAGACGATCACTTCATCCCCTTTATACAAGAGGGCACGACGGCCATTGGCCAGCTCGATACGGGTATGCTGACCGATACCTTCGATACGGGCCAATACCAGGTCGCCGGCCTGGGGACGAATATCCCCCTGCAACAGGTGCGTGGCACGTGTCAGATCCACCCGACGCGTATTATAGGCGGCCTTGGCCTGGCCCAGGTGGCCCCGATCGAGGGTGACGGGCGTTGACTTTTCTCGAGTGGATGCGATCGGGTGAATTTCACTGACGATGTTACTGAGATTCATGTTGGCTCTCCCTGCTCGGCTGCCGAGGTGTTGATAGGCATCATTGGGTGTGTCTATCATTCCAATAAAGGGAGGCTGGCACTACGGACCAACGATGGAAATTAGCCCCTGACTCATGGCGTGTCTGAGGTCAGACTTAATGACCATAACGCTTCGGACCTTGGTCCGATGAACGGCCTGTATCGCTGTGTCAGAATGGATGCCAAACCTGGGCTGGTAACCGAGCATGAAACGACGATTAAGGGCACTCAAGGGCCGTATGAGCCTGGCGCAACTGTTTGCAGCCGTCAGTTTCTCGGTCATAGTTACCGGTACCGTGGTCATCGGCTGGTGGGTTAGCGAAGAGATCAAGCAAGGGGTCATACAAAACACCGCGGTAACCACCGCACTGTATATGAACAGCTTTGTAGCCCCCGAGGTCCAGGAACTGGCCCATCAACAGGATCTTTCTGCGGAGTCGCGGGCCGTTCTGGACTATCTGCATCGGGAGACCCCGCTGGGCCAGCAGATTGTATCGTTCAAGATCTGGGGACCCGGTGGCCGGATCGTCTATAGCAGTCGCTCATCGATATTTGGCAAGGTCTTTCCCGAAACACCAAACCTGAAACGGGCCTGGCAGGGAATGGTCACCTCGGAGTTGTCGGATCTGGTGGATGAGGAAGATGCCCTGGAGCGCGATTTCGGCAGTCGCCTGCTGGAACTCTATAGCCCGGTTCGGGAAAAAGGCAGTGACCGTATTATCGCAGTCGCCGAATTCTACAAATCGGCCAAACTGTTCGAGACTCAACTGTTCAATGCCCAGGTCTCCAGTTGGCTGGTGGTGAGTGGTGTCTCATTTGTGATGTTTCTCCTGCTGTTCGGTATTGTCAGGCGGGGCAGCCAGACGATCGACACCCAACAGCGGGAGTTGCATTCACAGGTACAGGAGTTATCCGGCCTGCTGGCCCAGAACCGGCAATTGCATGAGCGGGTCCAACGCGCCTCCAACCGGGCCACCGAGGTCAACGAACGTTTCTTACGACGTGTGAGTGCCGAACTGCATGATGGACCTGCTCAATCCATCGGCTTCGCCCTGCTACGTCTGGATGCGGTCCTGGACGAGACGGGTAATCACTCATCGGCTGAAACCCTGGCTGCGACAAATACTCAGGATCCCACCATCATTCGTGGTGCGCTTAACGATGCGTTACAGGAGATTCGTAACCTCTCGGCAGGGTTGGCCTTGCCGGAGCTGGGTCAGCTAAGCCTGGAGCAGACTCTGGAGCGGGTGACGCGGGCTCATCGACGACGTACCGGCACCGAGGTCGAATTGACCCTGGAAAAAACCCCGGGGCGGCTGCGCCTACCGCTAAAAATCGCTACCTACCGCTTCGTCCAGGAGTCCCTGAACAATGCCTATCACCATGGCGAAGGCAAAGAGCAACGGGTTCGGGTAACCTGTGATAACCAGCATCTGGTCATCGCGGTATCCGATCACGGGCCTGGTTTCGATACCGCCCAGCTCAATCTGTTGACTGAGCGCCTGGGGCTGGCGGGCATGCGCGAACGGATTGAAAGCATGGGTGGCCGTTTCAGTATAATCAGCACGCCCGGACAAGGAACTCTGGTAATGGCAAGCCTGCCCCTTGGCATCATGGAGACGGAAGATGTCCAATAATATTCGTGTGGTACTGGTTGATGATCATCCCCTGTTGCTCGAAGGGGTCGCCGCCACCTTGACTGCGGAAACCGACTTCGAGGTGGTTGGCAAAGGCTGCAATGCAGACGAGGCACTGAGTCTGGCCCTGGATCTGTTACCTGACCTGATCTTGCTGGATGTCAGCATGGAGGGTGGCGGTATTCGCGCCGCCCGGGCGATCGCATCGGCCTGCCCGATTGTGAAAATCATCATGCTGACCGTGTCCGAGGATGAGGATGATGTGTTGGCCGCACTGAAGGCCGGTGCACGGGGATATATCCTCAAGGGGGTCAGCGGTCCGGAACTGGTGCAAATCGTACGTGCCATCTACACCGGACAGGCCTATGTCACTCCAGCCCTGGCGGCGAGTCTGCTGGGTGAGTGGCGCCCAAGCGACAACGCGGAGCAGTCCCCGTCCGATCCACTCTCCGAGCTGACACCAAGGGAGCGCGGCATCCTCGAACTGGTTTCAACCGGCAAGAGTAATAAGGAGGTGGCCCAGGAACTCTTCCTCAGTGAAAAAACCATTAAACACTACATGACCAATATCCTGCAGAAGTTGCAGGTACGAAACCGGGTTGAGGCGGCCTTACTTGCCCGGCAGGCGACCGAATCCTGAATATGCCGGGAGGTGTTGCGCACGGCTGTTCGGCGGGTAATGGCTATCTCAAACGGCCGTTGCGCCTGTTGGCGGGTTTAACTTCAGATCTGTTGAGGGGCGGAAATGGGGGTGAAATATCCCTATAGCACATCGATTCTTCAGGGATTTTATTGTTGGCAGAGAGCGAGGGATGAGCTCCCTGCGGTCGCTTTGCTTCGCGCTCGAACCCACTGTTTTAATCGAGGGTTCGAATCGTGGGCTAATTAACTACCCACGGTTATGAACTTCTGCTGTCATTCAAAATAATGGCGGAGAGCGAGGGATGAGCTCCCTGCGGTCGCTTTGCTACGCGCTTCGCGCTCCGCGATCGAACCTTCCATATGAATCGAGGGTTCGAATCGTGGACTAATCAACTGTCCACGGTCACTGATCTTCTGATGTCGTTCAGAATAATGGCGGAGAGCGAGGGATTCGAACCCTCGATACGCTATTAACGTATACGCCCTTAGCAGGGGCGCGCCTTCAGCCACTCGGCCAGCTCTCCTAAATCGGTTCACACGTTTAATGGTCCTGCGGACCATCAGGGGCGCGCGTGATTCGGTGCTTCGCACCTCACCCCTTCGGGGCCGTCCTGATACACAGAATCACTCGGGTTATACCCTGCCCCTCAAAAGAGGCGGTATTCTAACCCATTTTTTTTCGTATTGCTTCTATGAATTTCACTTAAAAATGGCTTTTGATCGGCCCTTTTTTAAGTCACACCCGCGCCTGATGACAACATCATCAATGTGTTAGCGAAGTCGAGTGCAACGGGGCCTGAACGGCCCCGCATGGGCGGTACGATTTACTCGTCAACCATTTCCTGGTCAGTCTGCTGCTCACGTTTAATGCGCTCATAAATCTCTTCACGATGCACCGTTACATCACGTGGAGCATTGACACCGATTCGAACCTGATTACCTTTGACACCCAGTACCGTCACCGTTACTTCGTCACCGATCATCAGAGTCTCACCTACGCGGCGTGTCAAGATCAACATCGTCCAATCTCCCTGTTTCAATTTCCAACTGTGACGCTCCGTACACCAACCTTGTGAGGATCTCCGTCCTCCGGAAAGTGAGTAGGAACATCGCCAACCAAGCACTTACCCCACAGGAGATGTGGCGAAAGAGCGATGGGATTCTACCAGCTAACCCATTGAGAAATAAAGGGAATTAAAGGTCTATTCCGCGATACAGTATAGACCCTCACTGCTGGCTGACGGAGTTGACACATCCGCCATAATTAAACTCTAGCCTATCTTGGTCGGTTCTGCTGCCAGATCAAACGCCTCGTGCAGCGCTCGCACACCCAGCTCCAGGTATTTCTCATCGACCACCACTGAGATTTTGATTTCAGAGGTAGAGATCATGCGGATATTGATCCCTTCCTTGGACAAGGCGGCAAACATGGAGCTGGCGATACCGGCATGGGAGCGCATACCCACACCGACCAGGGAGATCTTGACGATACTGTTATCACCGATCACCTCACGTGCATTGAGATTCTTGGCAACGTCATTCAAAATCGCCACGGCTTTATCGTAGTCGTTGCGATGCACCGTAAAGGTAAAGTCGGTGGTTTCGTCCTGGCCGATATTCTGAATGATCATATCCACTTCGATATTGGCATCGGAGATAGGACCCAAAATCTGGTAAGCAACGCCCGGCTGGTCCGGTACGCCCAGAATGGTCAGTTTAGCTTCATCGCGGTTGAACGCGATACCTGAAATTTTTGCGTCTTCCATACCTTTGTCCTCAAAGGTGATCAGGGTTCCCTCGCCCTCTTCGAAACTCGAGAGTACGCGCAGGGGTACATTGTATTTACCGGCAAATTCAACCGCCCGGATCTGCAGCACCTTGGATCCGAGACTGGCCATCTCCAGCATCTCTTCGAATGAAATTCTGCTCATGCGGCGCGCCTTCGGCTCCACCCGCGGGTCGGTGGTGTAGACACCGTCCACGTCGGTAAAGATCTGACACTCGTCGGCCTTCAATGCCGCCGCCAACGCTACCGCCGTAGTATCCGAGCCACCGCGCCCCAGGGTAGTAATGCTGCCCTGTTCGTCGATGCCCTGAAATCCAGCCACCACCACTACGCAACCGGCATCCAGGTCGGCCTTTACCTTGATATCATCGATATCCTGGATACGCGCCTTACTGTAGGCGCTATCGGTAAGGATATGCACCTGGCCGCCGGTGTAGGATTTCGCCGGACAGCCTATCTTGTGCAAGGCCATGGAGAGCAGCGCGATGGTCACCTGCTCACCGGTCGATACCAGCACATCCATTTCGCGGTTGGAGGGGTGCTCTTCGATCGCCTTCGCCAGGGCGATCAATCGGTTGGTCTCGCCGGACATAGCGGAAACCACTACCACGACCTGGTCGCCATGATTTCTTGCCGCCGCGACCTTCTCGGCTACAGCCTGTATTCTTTCGATGCTGCCGACCGATGTGCCACCGTATTTCTGTACGATAAGGGCCATTGATTCTGCTACTCGCTTTCAGTTACATACACGGCCCGGCCAAAAACCGGGCATCCAAAGGGCGCACATTAAACAACAAAATATAGGAGGTTTCCACGATTTCATCCGCGAAACCGCACTTATCCCTGGGGGGCGGCTATTGACCCAGCGCTGCGCGCACCCACCCCTCGACCGACGCCAATGCGCCGGGCAGTGCAGCCGGATCGCTGCCGCCGGCTTGCGCCATATCGGGCCGCCCACCGCCTTTGCCACCCACCTGTTCAGCGACGAACTTGACCAGATCTCCCGCCTTCAAGGTCGGAATCTGGTCCTTGGTCACACCCGCAACCAGGCTTACCTTTTCACCACTGACCGCCGCCAGCAATATGACGGCACTGCCCAGCTTGTTTTTCAGCTGATCCAGCGTGTCACGCAGTGATTTGGGGTCGACGCCATCCAGTTTGGCAGCCAATACTTTGACACCCGCCACCTCTACCGCGCTGCTGGCCAAGTCACTGCCGGCGGCACTGGCCAGCTTACTCTTTAACTGTTCCAGCTCCTTTTCCAGGCGCCGGCTACGCTCCACCAGTTGCGTCACCTTATCCGCTACATCATCACGCCCGGACTTCACCAGATCGGCTATCCGTTGCAACCTATTCTCATCCTCTTCCACCCACTGAAGGGCAGCCGCCCCGGTCACGGCCTCGATACGCCGTACGCCGGAGGCGATACCGGTTTCCGAAATAATCTTGAACAGCCCGATATCTCCCACCGCCTTAACGTGGGTACCGCCGCACAGCTCGGTGGAGAAATCCCCCATGCGCAATACCCGCACGTTGTCACCATACTTTTCGCCAAACAACGCCATGGCACCGCTCGCCTTGGCATCTTCCAGCGACATGATGCGGGTCTGCACCATATGATTTTCGCGGATCTGCTCATTGACCATGTGCTCGATCTCCTTGAGCTGGTCACGGTTAACCGGCTCAAAGTGAGAAAAATCGAAACGCAGCCGTTCGGCATTGACCAATGAACCTTTTTGCTGGACGTGGTCGCCCAATACCCGCTGTAGTGCGGCATGCATCAAATGGGTAGCAGAGTGGTTGAGTGCGGTGGCAGCGCGTTTGTAGCCATCCACCTTGGCCAGCACCTCGCTGCCAACCTGGAGTGAGTCACCTTCAAAATGGCCACGGTGAACGAACACGTCACCGCCCTGTTTCTGGGTATCGGCGACAACGAATCGAGTGGCTCCGCACTCCAATACGCCGACATCGCCGACCTGTCCACCTGACTCGGCATAAAAGGGTGTGCGATCCAACACGATCAATCCCTCTTCACCATCGCCCATGGTATCCACCGACTGTCCGTTCTGGAACAGCGCGATGATGGTCGCCTTGCACTCCAGCTTGTCGTAACCGGTAAACTCGGTGGCCCCATCAAGATTGATATCCACCTGCTGGGCACTGCCGAACTGACTGGCGGCACGCGCCCGCTCCCGCTGCGCCTCCATCGCCTGCTCAAAACCGGCCATATCCAGGGACAGATCCCGCTCACGGGCAATGTCGGCGGTCAGGTCGGTTGGAAAACCGTAGGTATCATAGAGCTTGAACACCGTCTCGCCCGGGATCTCCTTGCCGCTCAACGAGGCGATGGTGTGATCCAGGATCTTCATCCCCTGCTCCAGGGTTTCGGCAAAGCGCTCCTCTTCCAGGCGCAAGACCCGCTCCACCTGGTCGGCCGCCTTGGGCAACTCAGGATAGGCGGCGCCCATCTCTTGACTCAGTGGCGCTACCAGCTTGTAGAAGAAGGGATCTTTCATACCCAGCATGTAACCGTGGCGAATGGCGCGGCGGATAATCCGGCGCAGCACATAGCCGCGTCCCTCATTCGCGGGCAGCACCCCATCCACGATCAGGAAGGCGCAGGAACGGATATGATCGGCAATGACGTTCAAGGATGAACTAAGCTCGCGGGAGGCAGGGATGCCGGGAGCGACCACCCGCAGGGATTTCTCCTCCAGGTTGCTGCATCCGGTCACATTGGCAGCGGCCTGGATCAGGTGCTGGAACAGATCGATCTCGTAATTGCTGTGCACATGCTGTAGCACAGCCGCCAGACGCTCCAGTCCCATGCCGGTATCCACCGAGGGACGGGGCAGTGGGGTCATCTCGCCTGACTGGTCACGATTAAACTGCATGAACACCAGGTTCCAGATTTCGATATAGCGGTCGCCATCCTCTTCCGGCGAGCCGGGAGGTCCACCCCATATCTCGGGACCGTGATCATAAAAGATCTCGGAACAGGGGCCGCAGGGACCGGTATCACCCATCGACCAGAAGTTGTCCTTGGCGCCACAACGGGAGAAACGGGTCGGGTCAACATTCATCTCCTTCAGCCAGATATCCTCCGCCTCCTGATCCTCTTCAAACACCGTTACCCAGAGTTTCTCTTCCGGCAAGCCCAGCACTTCGGTGAGAAATTCCCAGGCGTACTGGATCGCTTCACGCTTGAAATAGTCGCCAAAACTGAAGTTGCCCAGCATCTCAAAGAAGGTGTGATGACGAGCGGTGTAACCGACATTTTCCAGGTCGTTATGCTTGCCGCCTGCGCGCACACAACGCTGGGAAGTGGTGGCGCGCACATAGTCGCGCTTTTCCCGCCCCAGGAAGGTGTCCTTAAACTGCACCATACCGGCGTTGGTAAACAGCAGCGTGGGATCGTTATGGGGCACCAGCGAACTGCTGGGAACCTCGGTATGTCCCTTTTCAATAAAGAAATTCAGAAAGGCGGTGCGTAATTCGGCGCTGGTCTTCATACAGGCTAGACTTTGTGATTGAACGAAATGGTGGATATTAGGCAGATCGGCTGGCGTTGTCACCTGCAATTCTACGGAAATCGGTCAGTGAGAACAAATGAACCCACCGGAAAGATAGACGCCATCAAGAAGCCGCTTCCCTGAAAACGGACCTACTTGGCCATCCGGCCAATCCGCCGTAAGATGTCCGGCCCATCCAGCAGCCCCGGTATCAGAAAATGCAGATCAGCAACGACAAGGTAGTGACCATCGAATACACCATGACCGACCCGTTGGGCAATCTGCTGGATACTTCGGACAACGGTGATACTGTCTCTTTCATCCAGGGGCGCGGCGCGATCTTTCCGGCGCTGGAAACAGCCCTGGAAGGCAAATCGATCGGCGAACGCCTGCAGATCACCCTCACCCCGGAGCAGGCCTACGGCGCCACAGACGAACGCCTGATCAAGGTCATTCCCCGGGACAAATTCCGCATGGAGGGGGAAATCAGCGTCGGCAGCCAATTCAAGACCCAGCGTGACAACACTGAGGTGATCGTGACCGTGGTCAAGGTGGATGAAGAAAATGTGGTGGTGGATGCCAACCCGCCACTAGCCGGCGTCACCATTCAGATGGACGTGGTGATCGTCGAAGTGCGCGACGCCATCGAGGAAGAACTGGCCAGCGGCCAGGTCCAGGATATGGACGAGATCTATGCTAAGGAACAGAAGAAAAGCGTCGCCGTGGAGCTAAAGTAGCCATCCAAGCAGGATGCACGGCAGATTCCACCTACCGGTGCCGCTTCCTACATCACTATATAGGCAGGCTGCCAGTTCGTTCGCTGCTCCTTTTGCCTGTGTTCAGGCCGAACCGCTCTCACACCGATTACAGAGCCGGTGAAATTGGCCGATACCTTTTCCGGTCACTATAAGTACAGCAAGGATTCGAAAGGAGTAAGAGGCATGTACACAGGCCAACAGCACATCTCGGGTGAACAGGACTCATGAAACGGGCAATTCGCCGTACGCTTCTCCATTACCTACTCGGTATGGTTTTACTCGCCATCTACGGCGTGCAGGTCTGCCCCTTTCTCGACTCCCTGAACCCGGCACAACTCTTGATCCCTATCCTGGTAGTATTTACCGGACTGTTCCTGATCCGCCTGACGAATCAGACACGTATCGATACCACCACATTGAAGCGGCGGGTAAAGCGGCAATTCACGACGGATTTGACCCTATTTGCCTCCGGCGGAGCGCTGCTCGCCCTGTTCAACACTGTGACCTTCGATTTTCCTCTGCTAAGCGGCATCAAGGTATTAGCGGGTATGCTGATTCTCGGTTTCATGATCGCCTGTGAGCTGGCCCTGGATCAGGAGTACCGCCTGGCGCAAACCATTGCGGTAACCGGCGAGCAGATCGCACCCGACAGCAATCCCTATCCCCTATCGAAGAAATTCAGCGGTTTTGCCATCGTCTGCGCCTTGTCGGTGATCGGCGTGGTGTTTCTGGTCATCAATAAGGACCTGGAGTGGCTGCAAGGCCCCGGCGCGGATATCCCGCATCAGCTGTCACAACGCTATATTCTGCTTGAGATCAGCTTTGTGGTGACGGTCATGATGGGTTACGTGCTGGCCATCATCCTTGGGTATTCGCGCAACCTGCGTTACTTTCTCAACAATCAGAGCCGCACCCTACTGCAGGTAACCGGCGGCGCCCTGGATACCCAAGTGCCGGTCACCAGCAATGACGAGTTCGGACTGATCGCCGCGCGCACCAATCAGATGATCAAAGGACTGGCGCAACGTACGGCGGAGCTGCACTTGACCCGGGATGTCAGCATCCTTGGACTGGCCTCTCTGGCGGAAACCCGGGACAACGAGACCGGTGCACATATCCTGCGCACCCAGCACTATGTCCGGTTACTGGCGGAACAGCTGCAAACAACGGCAGGATTCGAGATACTGCAAAACGCTGAAACCATTGAACTGCTATTCAAATCCGCGCCCCTTCACGATGTGGGTAAAGTCGGCATTCCGGACCATATCCTGCTGAAGCCGGGCAAACTGACCGAGGAAGAGTTTGCCATTATGAAGCGCCATGCCCAGATCGGGGCCGATGCGCTGGCGGTGGCGGCCGATCAGTTGGGCAGTAACTCATTTCTACGATTCGCACGGGAAATCAGCCTCACCCACCACGAAAAGTGGGACGGCACCGGTTATCCCAATGGATTAAAAGCGCAAGAGATTCCCGTTTCCGGCCGTTTAATGGCACTGGCCGATGTGTATGACGCACTACGGTCAAGACGGGTATACAAACCGCCCTTCAACCATAACGAGGCAAAGACCATTCTGCTTGAGGGTAAAGGTCGTCATTTTGACCCGGATGTGGTCGATGCGTTCATCGCCCGGGAGGCGGACTTCATCGAGATCGCCCATCGATATCAGGATCGGAGAGCGCCAGCCGCCATCACGACTGCCGCCGCTACGACGAGGCTTGCATCAACCTCTTGCGATGGCGCAGATAAGCTTCAAAATCATCCGCCGGAATCGGTGGGCTGAACAGATAACCCTGCCCCAGACCACACCCTTCGCGGCGCAAAAATGCCAGTTGCTCTTTAGTCTCTATGCCTTCCGCGATGACATCCAGTTGCAAGTTCGCAGCCAATGCAATAATGGCGCGGGCGATGGCTTCATCATTGGGGTCTTGGGGAATATCGCGCACGAACGACTTATCAATCTTCAGGTTATTGATCGGCAACTGCTTCAGGTAGGAGAGCGATGAATAGCCGGTACCAAAATCGTCGATAGAGAGCGTGACGCCCAGCGTCCGGAGTTCACTCAGCACTTCGATCGCCTTCTCCGCTTCATCCATGATAAAGCTTTCGGTAATTTCCAGTTCCAGGAATTCGGCGGCGATACCGGAATGCGCCAATGCCTGCTTCACCGTTTTGATCAAGTCACCACGCTGCAACTGCTGCACCGACAGATTAACCGCCACAGTACCGGTCTCCAACCCGGCATCCTGCCACTGTTTGATCTGGCAGCAGGCAGTATTCAGTACCCAGGCACCGATGGATACGATTAAACCGGTATCTTCGGCCAAGGGAATGAAGCTGTCGGGCGGCATCAGGCCCATTTCCGGATGCACCCAGCGAACCAGCGCCTCTGAACCGATCAAACTATCGTCCACCAATGAGAGTTTGGGTTGATAGTAGATCACGAACTGATTCAGATTGAGCGCCTGCCTGAGACTGTTTTCAAGCAACACCCGCTTCACTGCGGAAGAGGTCATCTCTTCCACATAATATTGGAACCCGTTGCGCCCCATAGCTTTGGCCTGGTACATCGCCGTATCCGCGTTGCGCAACAGGGTGGCGGTATTGTCTCCATCGCTCGGAAAAATACTGATGCCGATACTGGCCGTCACATGCAGGCTACGGCTTTCAATTTCAAAGGGGGTTACGAAGCATTGCGTTAATTTATCCGCAATATTGCCAGCCTTCTGGGGATTCGCCAGTTGCTCAAGCAATACGGTAAATTCATCGCCACCCAAACGTGCGACGGTATCCTCATCGCGCAACTGCTGTTTGATCCGCCTGGCAACCTGTTGCAATAGGGTATCACCCACCGGATGTCCCAGGCTGTCATTGATATTCTTAAACAGATCCAGGTCGATAAACAGCACCGCGATATAGCTGCCATCCCGCCGCGCCCGTTCCAGAGCATGGTCCAAACGCGCGGTAAATAATAGCCGATTGGGTAACTCCGTCAGCGGATCATGGTGAGCCAGGTATTCCAGTTGATTCTCCGATTCCTTGATATCGCTGATATCGGAAAACACCGCAACATAATTAGTCAACTCCCCCTGCTCATTCCTGACTGTACTGATGGTTTCCCACTCCGGAAAGATCTCACCGTTTTTCCGGCGATTCCAGATTTCACCGCGCCAATAACCCACCTCGTTGACGGACTCCCACATCTCCTTATAGAAGGCGTCATCGTGACGCCCCGAGTTGAGAATGCCGGGTGTTCTGCCGCTCACCTCCTCCTCGGTATAGCCGGTAATTTCTGTAAATGCCGTGTTAACCGCTGTGATAAGACCATTCCGGTCGGTGATGATGACTCCCTCACGGGTACTTTCAAAAACCGTTGCCGAGAGGCGCAATCGCTCTTCCGATGAGAGCCGCTCGGATATATCCCTGATCAGAGACTGGATGCCTCCGTCAGGCAGCGACCGGGCGCTCACTTCAACCGGTACGACTCTACCGTCCCGGCTCTGCATTCGGCACTGGATCAACATTGATCCTCTCCGGTGTATATCGTTGTACTGCTGCAGATATTTGGCACGCTCCGAAGGCTCAATAAAATCAATCAGAGAACGATTTAACAATCTGTCTACGCGCTGGCCCAACATAACCTGTGCAGACCGGTTACAATCGGTAATAACGCCCCGCTCATCCGTGACGATCAGGCCATCGGCCGCCTGCTCGATCAGCGCGCGATAGCGACTTTCACTCTCTTTCAGCGCTTTCTGGGTCTGCATACGTTCGGTAATATCCATGCGCAGGATCAGTGTGCCCCGCTCCTTGGTGGCAAACTCAAGCACCTCTATCCAGCGATTGTCTTTTACCCGAAGTACGAAAGGCCTGTGCTGTTTATGCAGGCGTTCCCGCTTCTCCAGCCAGGCGTCCATACCTAGTCCTTCGGTGTCGACCAGGCCTACCTTTACCAGGGATATGTTGAGTTCCCTGAAAGTGATACCCGGCTGCAAAATTGGGCTAATCTCTCGCACCGCCCGTCGATAAGCACTATTGCAAAGGATCATCCGGTCATCCTTGTCAAATAGAATCACGCCGCCCGGAACACTCTCCATGGCGTCATGTAGCCGGTCCTGCAGACGGCGCTCAGCCGTTTTTGATTCGACTTCCTCGGTCAGATTGCGGCCGATTCCGCGATAACCGAGAAACTCCCCCTCCGCACCAAACAACGGCTTTCCGCTGATACGTATATAAGCTTGCGTACCATCCGGCTTTTCAACGACATACTCAAAGTCACGGAACGGCTGATGTTGCTCAATCAATTGCAGATGCGCATCCCACTGTTCCTTATCGTACTCTTTCACCAGCAGATCCTGCCGGGTTTTGCCCAATAAGCTATCCACGGAGACACCCAGCGTCTCCGTGATGCGCTCGGAGAAATAGCTGAATTTCAGGTCCGGTCCCATCTCCCAGAACCAGTCAGATGCGATTTCCGCAAAATCCTGGACGCGTTTTCGTTCATCACGTATCCGCTTTTCCGTCTGCTGTCGTTCCAGTTCAGCGGAAATTCGCGTGGCGAAGATACGCAAAATCGATTCTACGTAACGCGGTTTATCAATCGGCGTCCGGAACAACACCACCAGCAATCCCTGGCTCAAACCGTGGGAGTCGACCAATGGTGCACCGGCATACCCCTGCGCCCGGCGCATGACCAAGCCGGGATCATCTGGAAACAGCTCGACCACGTGCTCGGGATAGATGCAATAGTGATCGGATAACACATCGGCACAGGGCGTACCCGCCAGCCGATAACTGAAGTTTTCCACCACTTGGTCCGCACTAAAAACGGCAAGAGTTTCGACCCGGTCAGTCTCGTGCTGATCAACCAGTCCGATAAACGCGAAGCAGCCGCCGAGTGCCGGGGTAAGATGTGCCAACAGCGAATGATAAAAACCTTCACCTGTGACCGTTGAAACGCCCTTGGCAATCTCCAGTACCGCATCCTGCTGTTGGCGTTTTTCAGTAACGTCCTGAATCAAAGCCAGTACGCGAGGTGTCTCCTCTTCCGATGGCAACACCGATGTGGAGATACTGATTACCCGATGCGCCCCATCCGCCCGGATAATTTCCCACTCCTCTCCTCGCAGATCATCACCCTGACGCATCCGCTCCAGCCGCTGCGCAACCCTGGCCTGTATCTCGGGGTCCGGGTAGAGCAATTGATAACACCCGTTCTGATTAATCTGCTGGCGGGTATAACCGGTGATCTCGGCCATACGGGAGTTCCACAGCGTGAACTGCATATAGGGTGCATCGGCAATCGGGTGACAGACACACAGGCCTTCCGCCGCCTTTTCAATCACCGCATGCCGAAACGCGGCTTCTTTCAGCCGATCCTGCTCAATGGCCTTTACCCCTGTCAGGTCCGTGCCGACCCCCCTGTAACCGCGAAACACCCCCTCTTTGTCAATCCTTGCCCGCCCCTGAAGACGGATGATGCGCTCCTCCCCGTCCGGACGTCGCCAGTTCAATTCGATTGAAATAACCGGTTCATGGGCTTCCAGACGATCCAGGTGATCGCGCCACGGCTCGTCGATATGTGACTGGTCACTGTGGGCCTCCTTGCGGGTTTTGCCTATCAAATCCTCCGGCTGCATCCCCAACACTTCGTACACCCGGCCTGAAAGATAGCTAAAGCGCAGGTCCGGCCCCATCTCCCAAAACCAGTCCGCCGCCGACTCAGCGAAATCGCGAAATCGCTCCTCGCTATGACGCAGCGCCTCTTCCAGCATGAAGTGCTTGGTGATATCCATCACCGTTACCAGAAGCGGTGCCTGTTTGTCAGCCGACACCTGTACCCGCAACTGTGCCCTAAAGGTCTGCCCGTTACTGCGCAGCAAGGGCAACTCCATCTCAATCAACTGCCGCCCCTGGATAAACTCGATCAGTCCCTGGGTGAAGGGCGCATAAGACTCACCGGTCAACAGATGGGTAAATGGACCCAGCAACGCCGACTCGCCATCGGCATCGAACATCTGTATGGCCGCCGTGTTGGCCCGAGAAATGACAATATGACCCGCCGCAGCGGATACCAGCTCGGGGTGTCGTTTAAAAAGTTGTTCGGGATGCCTGATGTCCTGCGAATCAAGGGTGCCGATCCATTGCAACAACTTGGCGACATCCTGCTCCAGGATACCCACACCCGCCGAATTGAAGATGCGCCGATACAACTCTTCGCTAACCTGGGCAGCCTGCTCAAGTAGCTTGCGTTCAGTGATATCGATCAGTAGGTTGACACTACCGGCCAGGACTCCCTGCTCATGTAACGGAGACGAAATAAACAGCGCCCACAAAGCCGTTTTGTCTTTGCAGCGGAAACGTAATTCGCACTCTCCCTTATGCCCTTTCTGACTACGCGCCAAGCAGAGATCGATCTTGGAACGAGAAGTACTATCGATATAATCGAGCAGACGCCTGCCCGCCATCTCCTGTTGGCTGTAGCCAAGCATGTCCGCGACATGCTGATTCACGAACAGGGTCTTGCCCTCGCCATCCAGAAACCAGACCCCGTCCAGGGTTGTCTCGATAATATCCCTATACTGTTCTAGTGTCAGGGAAGGCAGATGCAAACCACAATCCTCGATTGGTCTGGTTCAGGATCAACCAGGTGTCTGTTGGCGTTTTTCGTATCAGGTTTTGGCAAGCCGATCCGTTAAGCTTGTTTTTTGGCGACGCACCACCCGTCCCCAATCATCCCTTCCAAGCTTAAGGTAATCACCCAATTGAGTATAGTTATTAGAGCGGATAACGGTGTTACCCGGTTTAGCAAGCGTCAACGGAGAATAGGAGAGTCGCCGATACAGCCACGCCAACCGGTGATAAGTTCGGCCGTTTTGAATAATAAGACGCGACCAGGCCGTTGACGCGCGTTTAAAGCAGCTCGGCAGAGTCGCTCCAGAGAAAATCGCGAATCAACTCACTGGGAAAACCGCGATACTCGAGGAAACGGGCACGCTTGGCCCGTTCCTTAAAATCCGCCGGTAGGGTATCGCCGAACTTGCGACGGCAGCAAGCCTGGAGCAGCACTTGCCATTCACTGTCGCGGGGGTCTGTCTGGGGATCGATCAAAGTGGAGGCCACCCCCCTCTCCTGCAACTCTTGTCTGATCCTGACGGGGCCGAAGCCCTTCTGCTTGCGACCCGTGACATACTGCTCGACAAAACGGGCATCACTCTGATAGCCACGCAGTTCCAAGCCATCCAGCACCTGCTCCAGCAGCGTCGGCTCATCGCATCTGGATTGCAGTTTCCGGCGTAGCTCGACGCGGCTATGCTCCCGAATGGTGAGCAGGCGGATAGCCGCCTGCTCCAACTCTTCCCGCTGCCGCCGCGCCTGCTCGGGTTCCACCGACTCAGGCCTCGATGTCGGCCTCAACCACATCCGATTTTATCTCGGGTTTGGGAAAGGCTTGCTGACGGATCTGATCTTCCAGGTGCTGGGCTATATCGGCATTCTCCTTAAGGAAATTACGCACGTTATCCTTGCCCTGACCGATGCGGTCACCGTTATAGCTGTACCAGGCGCCGGATTTTTCTACCAGCCCATACTGGACACCCAGGTCGATCAATTCACCCTCACGGGAGATACCTTCACCATACAGAATTTCAAAATTCACCTGTTTGAAAGGTGGTGCCACCTTGTTCTTCACCACCTTAACCTTGGTCTCGTTGCCGACCACCTCGTCTCCTTTCTTGATGGCACCGGTGCGGCGAATATCCAGCCGGACCGACGAATAGAACTTCAGTGCATTACCGCCGGTGGTGGTTTCCGGATTACCGAACATGACACCGATCTTCATGCGGATCTGATTGATAAAAATCACCACGCAGTTGGAGCGTTTGATATTCGCCGTGAGCTTGCGCAGTGCCTGGGACATCAGGCGCGCCTGCAGGCCGACGTGGGTGTCGCCCATGTCGCCGTCGATCTCGGCCTTGGGGGTCAGGGCCGCCACCGAATCGACCACCACGACATCCACCGCACCGGAGCGCACCAACATGTCGGTGATCTCCAGCGCCTGTTCACCGGTGTCCGGCTGGGAAACCAGCAACTCATCCACCTTAACGCCCAGCTTCTCGGCATACTGGGGGTCCAGCGCATGCTCGGCATCAACGAAGGCCGCCGTGCCGCCCTGTTTCTGCGCCTCCGCCACCACGTGCAAGGTTAGGGTGGTTTTGCCTGAAGACTCCGGACCGTAAATTTCGACAATGCGCCCTTTAGGTACGCCCCCGACACCCAGTGCGATATCCAGATTAAGCGATCCGGTGGAGATCACTTCGATATTCCTGATAGCCGTACCATCACCCATGCGCATGACTGCACCCTTGCCGAACTGTTTCTCGATTTGACTCAGTGCGGCACCCAAAGCCTTCTTGCGATTTTCGTCCATTGTTTCCCCCGGTTGAAGAATTGCGGCATCCCGCCGCCCATTAAGTTCTCTTGATGTTCTCCATTATTGCACAGCCACAGGCTCAAGTCATGAGTCAGTTAAAAAAAATTTTGCCTTGATCGAGAATCCGGCTATTCAAGCCCAAAACGGGACCTTGAACCCGGCCGGCACATCCCACCGTCATCCTGTCGCCACAGGCTTGTATCGTTCATTTGGAGCATTACAGTTCACAGCAGCACCCTGTATCATTCAGGCTTCATGATTCAAACAGGAAATCGCGCATGTTATCAGGAGAGACCGCCGGCATCGCCCACTACCCACTCCGCAGTCAGCTGGCCGGCGAAGTTCACGCCCGTCCCTATGAGCAGCTGACCGCGCCGGTCCAGGCAAGCCATCTGGCGGTTCTCTCAGACGAGAGCCTGCTGGCGCAAGAGCGTGAAATGATCGCCGCCCTGTGCGAACGGTTCCAGGTGGCCCCTCCGGCACCGAATGCCCGCCACCATAGTGCCGATATGGGGCTGTTTCGCTTGAAATGGGAGCGCCACAGCGAATTCTCCAGCTACACCTTCTTCCACACAGCCCCGTTCGACCAGCCGTTCCAGGAGACCGCCATCAGCCGGGTACCGCCGGACTGGCTGGAACAGCTGCCGGGACAACTGCTGACGGCGGTGCATCTGGCGCTGGCCCCCAAAGAGTACCCGAAACAGGAGATCGAAGAGTTGGCAACCCTGTTCGCCAGCAATACTGTAACCGGTTCAGTGGTAGCCGGCGGGGCGGCCGAAGTGTGGACCGATTTTCATATCCACGCCGACGGTTTTAGCCGCTTTCTAATCCAGGACAATCACCTGCGCAGCCGCCAGGCCGGTCGCTTGCTGCAGCGTCTTTACGAGGTGGAACAGTACCGCCTGCTGGCCCTGCTCGCCTTTCCGTTGGCCCAGCAATACGGCCAGCAACTCGGTCAACTCGACCAGGCACTGAACGACCTGACCAGCGAAATCGTCGATATTGACAATCTGGAAGATGAACACCGCGCCCTGGAGCAGCTCACCGGTCTGGCGGCACAGGTAGAACAGATTGCCGCCAGCACCAGTTACCGCTTCAGCGCTTCCAGCGCCTATTACGACATCATCCTGCAACGCCTGGCAGAACTGCGTGAGGAGCGGATTCAGGGAGTACAGATGCTGCACGAATTCATGCAGCGCCGCCTGGCGCCGGCCATGCACACCTGCCGCTCGGTGGAACAGCGCATTCAGGGACTGGCGACCCGGGTGGCCCGCGCCTCCAACCTGCTGCGCACCCGGGTCGATGTCAGCATGGAGGGACAGAGCAAAGACCTGCTGCGCTCCATGGATCGTCGCGCCTACCTGCAACTGCGTATGCAGGAGACGGTGGAGGGTCTGTCGGTGGTGGTGCTCAGCTACTACCTGCTGGGCCTGGTGGGCTATGGCCTAAAGGGGCTCAAATCAGCGGGAATCGGTATCAATGTGGAGTTGGGGACCGGCATTGCCATCCCGCTGGTACTGACAGCGGTATTCTTTGGCGTGCGACGCTTGAAGCGGTTGGCGGGACATACGAACGACTGATTCAAGCCCCCCTGTCCACTTGGTAAGGGTAGGCACGTTGTTTGTGCCCACGCGAATACGATTCGGACAGGGGCACCTGCTACAAAAGCGCCAACACACCCTGCAGGGCCACCACGACCGCCTGCCGCCGCACCGCCTCCCGGTCACCGTCAAACAGGTGACAGTCGCTAACCAGCTCGCCGCCGCGAACCTGCCAGGCGAACCAAACCGTGCCCACCGGCTTCTCCGGCGTACCCCCGCCGGGCCCGGCAATGCCACTGACCGACAGCGCCAGATCGGCCGGGCTCTTGGCTAGCACACCGGCCGCCATCTCCCGCACCACCGCTTCACTGACCGCACCATGGATCGCCAGCGTCTCACCGCTGACCCCCAGCATCTCCTGCTTGGCCTGATTGCTGTAGGTCACGAAGCCCCGGTCGAACCACAGGCTGCTGCCGGCGATATCGGTCAGCACCTTGGCGATCCAACCGCCGGTACAGGACTCGGCGGTAGCCAGCGTTGAGTGGGCGGCCAACAGGCGCTGCGCCAATGCCTGGGCAGATTGTTCCAACTCCGTATTCATAGCGCAGAGTATCTTGTTTCGCCTTGGCCGGCGCAAGTCGAACGGCACTTCCTCGCAGATCGGGCCTGACCATACAGACGATTTCGGCTACACTGTGCGACCCTGAAGCATCAACCCGGAAGCTGTCCATGCAAATCCTTTGTGAGCACAAGGCGTCGCCCGCCAAACTGGAAATCCTCGGTGTATTTGAGTGGCCCATCTGGGAAAAAGAGATCTCCGAATTTCCCTGGCAGTACGACCGTACCGAGGTGTGTTATTTTCTGCGCGGTCAGGTTGAAGTAACGCCGGATGGCGGTGAACCACAGACCTTCGGGCGCGGCGACCTGGTTACCTTTCCGGCCGGCCTCTCCTGTACCTGGAAGATCCTCAAACCCGTCGAGAAGCACTACAACTTCGAGTAATCCATTCCAACCCACACCCAACCGAGACCGATGAGCAATACAGCCAGCCCCGCCCACACACCAATGATGCAGCAGTACCTGCGCATCAAGGCCGATTATCCGGATATGCTGGTGTTCTACCGTATGGGGGATTTCTACGAACTGTTCTATGGCGACGCCGAGCGGGCCGCACGGTTACTCAACATCACCCTGACCAAGCGTGGACAGTCGGCCGGGCAGCCGATTCCCATGGCCGGCATCCCTTACCATGCCGCCGAAGGTTACCTGGCCAAACTGGTCAAACAGGGGGAATCGGTAGCGATCTGCGAACAGGTGGGCGACCCGGCCACCAGCAAGGGGCCGGTCGAACGCAAAGTACAGCGCATCGTCACCCCCGGCACCGTCACCGACGATGCCCTGCTGGAGGAGCGCCGCGATAACTTGCTGGCCGCGCTGATACAGCAAATCGACCGTTTCGGTCTCGCCACCCTTGACCTCAGTAGCGGGCGCTTCGTGGTGCAGCAGTTGGACGGTAGCGAAGCGCTGGCTGGTGAACTGGAAAGGTTGCACCCGGCTGAACTGCTGCTGATGGAGGATTATGCCCTGCCGGAAGGAATCACCGCCCCGGGCGGCACCACCCGTCGCCCCGCCTGGCACTTCGATCGTGACAGCGCCGAGCAGCTATTAACCCGCCAGTTCGGCACCCGTGACCTGGGGGGATTTGGCTGCGCCGACCTGCCGCTGGCGATCGGCGCCGCCGGCTGCCTGCTGCAGTATGTCAAGGATACCCAGCAGAGTGCCTTACCCCATCTCCGCGGACTCTCGGTGGAGCGCCGCGAAGAGGCCATCATTATCGATGCCGCCACCCGGCGTAACCTGGAGCTGGACAACAGCCTCAGCGGCCAGACCCAGCATACGTTGGCGGGAATACTGGACCGGACCAGCACAGCCATGGGCAGCCGTCTGTTGCGGCGCTGGATTAACCGTCCGCTACGGGATATGACCCAGGTCCGGGAACGCCACGACGCCATCGGCCTGCTGCTGAAACAGCAGGCGTTTCCCGCCCTGCAGGAGTGCCTCAAGGGCATTGGCGATATCGAACGCATCCTCGCCCGGGTGGCATTGAAGAGCGCCCGACCGCGGGATCTGGCGACCCTGCGCGACTCGCTCCATCAGTTGCCGTCACTGCAATCCCGGCTGGCCACCCTGGAGACCCCGCTGCTGCAGCGGCTGGCGCAGGAGTGCGGTACCCATCCCGACACCGTCGACCTGCTGCAGCGCGCCATTATCGAACAACCGCCCATGTTGATCCGGGATGGCGGGGTATTGGCCGAAGGCTATGATGCGGAACTGGATGAACTGCGCAACCTGTCGCAGAACGCCGATCAGTTTCTGTTGGACCTGGAGGGCCGGGAGAAGGCGCGCACCGGTATCGCCAACCTGAAGGTGAGCTATAACCGGGTGCACGGCTACTACATTGAGATCAGCCGCAGTAAATCGGATGAAGTACCGGATGACTATGTGCGTCGCCAAACCCTGAAGGGCAGCGAACGCTTCATCACCCCGGAACTGAAAAAGTTCGAGGATCAAGTGCTATCGGCGCGGGAACGCTCCCTGTCCCGGGAAAAGATGCTCTACGAAGCGCTGCTGGAGACCCTGCAGGCCGTCATCGCCCCACTGCAGCAGTGTGCCGCCGCACTGGCCGCACTGGATGTGATCGGCAACTTCGCCGAGCGGGCCGAAAACCTGCGACTCAATCCGCCCGTACTCGATGACAACCCCGGCATCCAGATTGAAAATGGCCGGCATCCGGTCGTGGAACGGGTCAGTGACGCGCCGTTCGTGGCCAACAGTGTCGAGTTCAGTGACCTGCGGCGTATCCTCATCATCACCGGCCCCAATATGGGCGGTAAATCCACCTACATGCGTCAGACGGCTTTGATCGTGTTACTCGCCTATGCCGGCAGTTTTGTCCCGGCGGACGAAGCACACATCGGTCCGGTGGACCGGATCTTTTCCCGTATCGGCGCCTCGGACGACTTGGCTGGCGGCCGCTCCACCTTCATGGTGGAGATGGAAGAGACCGCCAACATCCTGCACAACGCCACGGAAAACAGTCTGGTGCTGATGGATGAGATCGGCCGCGGGACCAGCACCTTCGACGGCCTGTCGCTGGCCTGGGCCTGCGCCGTGGAACTGGCCACCCGCATTCGCGCCTTCACCCTGTTCGCCACCCACTATTTCGAACTCACCACCCTGCCGGAAGAGTACCCTGGCATTGCCAATGTGCACCTGGATGCGGTCGAGCACGGAGAGTCGATCGTCTTCCTGCACGCGGTGCGCGAAGGTCCTGCCAATCAGAGTTACGGTCTGCAGGTAGCGGCCCTGGCCGGCGTTCCGCGCCCCATCATCAAACGGGCCGCCCAGCGGTTACGGGAACTGGAGCTATCGGCCCAGCGCCACACCGACCAGCACGCCAGCCAGCTCTCCCTGTTCGCCGCCGAACCGGAATTGATATCCCCGGTACTGGAAGCGCTGGAACAACTAAACCCGGACGAGCTGACCCCCCGTGAAGCACTGGACGCGCTCTATCGGCTGAAATCGCTGAGTGAGTGAAGCGCGTCCCGATGGGCCGCCTCCCACCCCTGCATGATCAACTTGCGCTCACTGCCCCAGCGGTACTGCCCCGGTTCACCGGTTTCACGAATCACCCGGTGACAGGGAATCAGATAACCGATCCGGTTGCCGGCCAGGGCCGACCCGACTGCCCGCGCCGCGCCGGGTGAACCCGCCAGGGCCGCCAATCGTGAATAGGAGACCAACTCCCCGGCGGCGACCCGCAGCAACGCTTCCCACACCTTGATCTGGAAGTTGGTACCCCGCAGCACCAGATGCAACGTGCCCGGCCGCGGTTGGCGCGGAAAGATCTGCGCCGCCAATCGGCCTGCCTGCGTGGCATCCTGTCGCAGGCGGGCCTCGGGCCAGAACCCGGCCAGTTCTTCCTCGAAACGGCTCTCCGGCTCATCGTGAAAAGCCAAGTGGCAAATCCCATGCGGCGTCCAACCGATCAGCGCCATGCCGAACGGGCTCTCACTCCAACCGTAACCGATCTCAAGTCCCGCTCCCCGAGCCTTGATCTGTCCGGGAGTCATCGCCTCGCAACTGATCATCAGGTCGTGCAAGCGCCCCGGACCCGAGAGTCCCGCCTCCAGGCTGGCATCCAGCAGCGATTGGGACTCCTGCAAGACTTGCCGGGCCCGTTCCTTGGTCAGGTATTGCAGAAACCGTTTTGGCGAGACACCGGCCCAGCGGCTGAACAGACGCTGGAAATGGTACTCGCTCAATCCCACCTCGGCGGCCACCTCGGCCAGCGACGGTTGCCGCCGGGCATGCGACTGCAGATAACGAATCGCCCGGGCGACGCGCGAATACTGAAGCGACCCTTCACTGTCAGGGGATTCAGGCATGTTGACCGACCTTCGAAAGAAATAGCTGGCGCGGTGAGAAGCCGGTCACCAGGGCCGTGCCGACAATCACCACCAGCGATCCGGCCAAGGTGTACCAGCCGACCACCTCATCCAGAAACAGGTGTCCCCAGAACACCCCGAACATGGGGATCAGGAAAGTGACCGTCAGGGCCGATGGCGCACCCAAATCCTGGATCAGGCGGAAATAGAGCAGGTAAGCGATACCGCTACAGAGAATCCCCAAGGCCACGACCGAGGCGATCACCGATCCATCCGGTGTGCCGGACATGGGGAAAAACGGCACCACCGGCAACAGCAACAACGTGGCGGCCCACATGCTGCCGTGGGCGTTACTAAAGGCATCGACCGTCCGGGCCGTGCGGGCATAGGTGGAGGCAATGCCGTAACAGAAGGCCGCCCCCAGTGCCGCGCAGATCGCCAGCGGCGCACCGGGACGCCAGGCCACGCTGTCGAACCCCACCAACAGGGCAACCCCGACAATCCCCAACAGCAGACCGGTCAGCGTCTTGGCAGCGAGCGGGGAGCGGGTCCACAGCGCCACAATTACCGCGCCCCAGATTGGCGCCGTGGCATTCAGTATCGACAACAGCGACGCGGAAAGCGTCTGGGCGGCGTAGCTGAACAGCAAAAATGGCAACGCCGAATTGAAGAGCCCCAGTACCAGATAATGCCGCCAATGGGCCGCAGCTTGCAGACGCTTACGCAGATGCCAACCCACCAGCGCCAGAAACAGCGCGGCCAACCCGACTCGCCACTCCACCAGCCAGGCGGCTCCCAACACCGGTGCGCCGATGCGCATAAACAGAAACGAGCCACCCCAGATCGCCGCCAAGCTGAAGAGACGTACAAAACTGGCACTATCCATATCAAGACTCCTATCGGGGAAAATGAGCCGACAAAAAATGGGGCCGGAACTGGCCGTGATTAACGGTTACCCCGGATAATTCGCGAAGGATTCAGGTTAAGGCAACTATAGATACGACGACCCGGTGAGGCCACCCGATTCTTGCTATTGCACAGGAACGTCGGCTGTTGCCATTTGGGAAGGTAGTGGGAGATGCCGTCTGATCGACCTGTATACCAGGATAGGAGATGGGAACAGGATACGCTCAACAGCGGTGAGCGGCCCTGGCGGGGTGAACCGCCGGGCAGACAAGGCGACGTAAGGTGGAACGAACAGCCACCGCTATTTGGTGGCGAAGGAGATCTCCGCCATGAACTCTCCCACCTCGACCACATCGCCCTCTTGCAGCTGCACGCCACCTTTGGAGTCGATCTCCTTGTCATTGATGCGGGGGAAACTGGAACCGCCAATATGCAGCAGATAGAAACCCTGGGGGCGGCGGGCGATTACCGCCACATTTTCCCCCGGTTTCCCAATCGTATAGAGGGAGCGGTCGATCTTTTCCAGGTTGCCTTTGTTCGGGCCGCGGAAGAAACGTAGGGTGGCACTCTTGGGCAACAGTTTTCTTACCGGCTTGGCCTGGCTGGCACGGGCGGCCGCCACTGCCTCCGGTTGAATCACCACCGTCTTGTCCAAGTCAGCCTCTTCTTCCTCGGGCGCCTCGGCCACCATATCCAGCAGGAAGCTGCCGATGACCAACTGGTCGCCCGCTTTGAGTACATGCTTGGTGATGGTCCGCCCGTTCAGCTGGGTGCCGTTGGTGCTACCCAGGTCCTCGATATAGAGATCGGTATAGATTCGCTTTATCGTAGCGTGATGTCGACTCACCGAAGGATCGTTCAGCTGCAGATCGGACTCCGTGTCCCGACCGATTGTGAATACCTGTTTATCAATCGGCATCTCATCAACCAGCACATCATCTTTCTTAATAACCAGCTTTTCCATCGTTACTCCCGACCCAGTTTCTCTGGCCGCATTCACATTAAGGTTGTGGGTTTACCAGTGCCAGTGACACATTATCCAGACCGCCATTGTCCAGTGCCATTTGCAACAACCGATCGGCGGCCTCTTGCAGACGTCCGTCCGCTTGTCTCAATATATCTCGCATTTCCGGATCAGCGACCATATTGCTGAGGCCGTCCGAACAGAGTAGATACAGATCACCCGCTTCGACCCTGGAGACGCCCACGTCCACTTCCACCGCATCATGGATACCCAGCCCACGAATTAGGATATTGCCCTTGACGCCGGCATCCAGCGCCTCCTGTATCGTGTCGAACATCCCTTCATCCACCAGTGCCTGTACCATGGAGTGGTCGCGCGTCAACTGCTCCAGTTCTCCACGACGAAAACGGTATAGCCGTGAGTCACCCACATGCCCAAAGTGCACCCGATTATCGCAAAACAGCGCCATGACCACGGTGGTAGCCATACCCTGGTAGGCCGGCTCGGCCTGCATCGTGTCGAGGATCATCTCATTGGCCGCTTCGACCGCCGGACCGATCAACTCTGCCGCCGGCACCATCTCATCGTCAGTATAGAGCGGCAACAAATTGGCGGTAATGGTTTCTACCGCCAGTTCACTGGCCACTTCACCTGCATTATAGCCTCCCATCCCATCGGCTAAAATAACCAGTCCGTATGCCTCAAGCGCCGCCACACTGTCCTCATTGATCTCGCGGACCCGACCGGTATCGGTGCAGGTGACAGCGCTGATGGGCATTACTTTCATATTTGTTTACTGATCCTGACCCGGTCGGTTCAGATCACCCTCGCAGTGTGGCACTGTCTTTCCATGACCGTGGTATCGGCAGCTTTTCTATCAGACTTGAATCTTCAGCTACCAGCGCGGAATAATCTGTAAACGACTGCACATTTCTGCAAGCTGGCCATCCGAACGATTCCAGGTCGTCCGGATCAGCCAGGCAAACGGTATCACGGCTGTTGCAAGCGCTGCATTTTGTCCAGGACTTCAGAGAGCCGTTCCGCCGAGACATAACCCGGCAACATATCCCCGTTATCCAGTACCAGTACCGGCGCACCGGAGACGCCCATGCGCCCCGCCAACTGCCAGTGCTGCTGTACCGGATTCGGGCAGGAAGGGGAATCGATCGGCTCGCCGGCCATCGCCCGTTCCAGTGCCGCCCGCCTATCGGGGGCACACCATACCGCTACCGCCTTGTTAAACGAATGACTCTCCAGCCCGGCCCGCGGAAAAAACAGGTAACGGACGCGGATGCCACGACGGGCGTACTGCTCGATCTCCTGATGCAGTTTTCGGCTGTAGGCACTGTCGATATCGGTAAATACAGTGATGGTGTGTTTGGCCTGTTCCTTCGGTTCGAAGATCAGCATATTCTGTTCACCAATCGCATCAATAGCCGCCACAGTCACCGCGTTGAGACGGGGATTGGTGAGGTTTTTTTGCTGCTCCAGATCGATAATTTCACCCTCGATCAGATAACGGCCATCGCCGGTCACGTAGACCAGGCGCGTCCCCACCACCACCTCGAACAGGTTGGGTATCGGCGTGTGCCGGATGCTTTCCGGAAGCACTTCCGGCAGTAGCAGGGCCAGGCTTTTTCGCACTTGGTCGATCTGTTCCGCTTCGCTCACGGAAGCAGCCACGCCGCTCATAACCGATAACAGCAAGACCAGGATCAGCCATCGACACCGCTGCATCCGCATCCCCTCGACTCAGTCCCGGAAATTGATATATTTTAGGGGCAGGTCGAAGTCTTCCTGCTTGAACAGCGCAATAACCTGTTGTAGATCATCACGATTCTTGCCCGTCACGCGCACCTGATCGCCCTGTATCTGCGCCTGCACCTTGAGTTTGCTCCCCTTGATCTTCTTCACCATCTTGCGGGCCGTGTCGGTTTCGATGCCCTGTTTAATCAACACCTTCTGGGTAGCCGCATTCAGCGTGGTCTCCGGATCCTTGATATCCATGCAGGCGATATCGACCTTCCTCTTGACCATTTTCTGCCGCAGGATATCCATCATCTGCTGAAGCTGAAACTCCTGCTCACCTTTCAATGTGACCTCGGCATCCTTCAATTCGAAACTACACTTGGTTCCCTTGAAATCAAAGCGAGTAGACACTTCGCGCTTGGCCTGATCGACGGCATTGCGAACCTCCTGGATATCCACTTCGGAGACGATGTCAAATGATGGCACGGGTTTCACTCCTCTATACTCGGTTTCGGGTCGGATAAGGCTACCATATTGCCCGCCGTCAAGCGCGGCCCAACAGATGATCCCCCATGGACCTTCCTTCAGGCACGGGGGTGATGCTGCTGATGCATACTCTTCAGGCGTTCACGGGCTACATGGGTATAGATCTGGGTAGTGGAGAGATCACTGTGTCCCAACAGCATTTGCACCACCCGCAGGTCGGCGCCATGATTCAACAGGTGGGTGGCAAAGGCGTGGCGCAGGGTGTGGGGTGAAAGGTGTTTGTTGATACCCGCCGTGACAGCGTGTTTCTTGATCCGGTACCAAAACGCCTGCCGGGTCATGGCCGCCCCGCGTCGAGTGGGGAACACGTCGTCACTGGGCCGCTCATGTAAAAGTTCATGGCGAGCCGAACGGATGAAACGGGTTAGCCACTCCACCGCCTCGTCGCCCAGGGGAACCAGCCGCTCCTTGCCCCCCTTGCCCATCACCTTGACCAACCCCTGATTCAGGCTAAGTTGGGAGAACTGTAGACCGACCAATTCGGAAACGCGCAGGCCGGTGGCGTAGAGCAACTCCAGCATGGCACGGTCCCGCATCCCTTCGGCATCGTCAATCTCCGGCGCCTCCAACAGCGCTTCCACCTCTTGTTCGGTCAGCGACTTGGGCAAGGGACGTCCCAGTTTCGGGGAATCGATCTGCGCCGAAGGGTCCAACCGAACCCACCCCTCTCGCAACGCGTGTTGATAGAACTGGCGGAGACAGGAGAGCATACGCGCCGAGGAGCGCGCCTTTTTGCCCGCCACCGCCCGTGCCGCCAAATACGCCAGCAGGTCATCCTGGCTCGCCTGCAACAGGTTGGTATGACGCTGACGGATCAGCCACTCCGCCAGCTTGACCAGGTCGGACTGGTAGGCAGACAGGGTATTGCGGCTGAGCCCACGCTCCATCCACAACGCATCGGCAAAACGCTCAATGATCGCGCTGTCCGCTGCTTCCACCATAGCCACTCATCCACCTATGTCTCACGCCGGTTAAATTCGCCCCCCAGACAACGGAAGTCCCGGGCGGTGCCGTCATCATACACCGAGCGGCGGCACGCCGCCCTTATCACCGGGTCGGGCATTGCGCCTCACCGGTAGAATAGGGGATCATAGGCCGAACTTATGTCAGCCACCCGAAGCAGCACATGCGATTTCACGGACCCGCTCCCGATAACCGAACCCCTCCCTGCACCGGTATCCTGATCACCAACCTGGGAACACCTGACTCCCCCTCGGTCACCGATGTCAGGCGTTACCTGAAAGCGTTTCTCAGCGACCCCCGGGTCGTGGAGATTCCCCGTTTGATCTGGTGGCTGATACTGAACGGCGTCATTCTGCGTATCCGACCAAAACGCTCCGCCGAAGCCTATCGCAAAGTCTGGACAGATCAAGGATCTCCCCTCCTGGTCATCTCCAGGGCGATCGCCGACGCGCTGCAGCAGCGTCTTGATGAAAGGCTGGAGAGCCCAGCCAAGGTCGTGCTGGCCATGCGCTATGGCTCTCCCTCAATTGAGGATGGGCTGGAAACCCTGCGCCAAGCCAATGCACAACGTATCCTGGTGCTGCCGCTCTACCCGCAGTATTCGGCCACCACCACCGCCTCCACCTTCGACGAAATCAGCCGTATCTTAAGGCGCTGGCGCTGGTTACCCGAGCTACGCTTTATCAACCGCTATCCGGATGATCCGGGCTATATCCATGCTCTGGCAGAGAGCGTACAGCAATTTACCCAGACCGAAGGTGAGTGCGACCGCCTGTTGCTCTCGTTTCACGGCATTCCCCAAACCTATGCCGATCAAGGCGACCCCTATGCGGATGAGTGCCGGCTTACAGCTGAGCGATTGGCGGCCGCCCTGGCACTTAAACCGGAACAGTGGGCAATCACCTTCCAGTCACGGGTCGGCCGGCAGGCGTGGCTAAAACCTTATACCGATGAAACCCTGAAACAGTGGGGTGCCAAGGGCGTGAAACGGGTCCATGTTATCTGCCCCGGCTTTCCGGCCGACTGCCTGGAAACACTGGAGGAGATCGGGGAAGAAAACCGGGAATACTATCTCGCTGCTGGTGGACAAACTTACCGTTACATACCGGCACTGAATGACAGACCGACGCATATCGATGCCCTCACCGGTCTGGTGACCAAACATCTCTGGCGGCACCCCTAACCAAACCGGCCCGGTGCAATCTGTTGGTCGTCCGAACCGCAACAGCCACCTACACTTATCACATCAATAAGAAATACTTATATTAATGACCATAAAGATCAAGGAGGTATTGCCGCTATTCAGTTACCCAATAACAATCAGGTAATTGTCTATGAAGCCAAGTATTCTGCGCACACTTCTCATGGCCTATTTGGGCTTTGGCTTGGCAATGGGACTGCTCTTTCCCCTCTATGCGCAGTTTTTTGTGGAATGGAAGCCCGGCATGCAGCTCTGGTTCAACATCGGTTGCCTGATTGCCGGCCTGACCATCGGCATAGCTAATTACTGGGTTTGCAAGCAAGTATTGCTGCGGCGCCTGAAACGGATTTCCGAAGTCGCCCAAGCGATCAGCAACAACGATATCAGCCACCAATGCACCATGGTGAGCCATGATCTGATCGGCGAAATCATCAACAGCTTCAACCTGATGTCCACCAACCTGCGCAACATGATCGGCCGCATCGGCCACTCCACCAACGCCTTGGATGAGAATATCCACCAGCTTGCTGAAATCGCCAATCAGGCCCGGGAGCAGGCGGCCCAACAGAAGGAAGAGACCCATCAGTCGGTCCAGGCGATTGACGAGATCAGCGGCACCATTCACCAAGTTTCGGATATGGCCATTGAAGCGGCCAACTCCACCGAACAGGCCGACCAGCACGCCAAAGAGGGTACCCTGATTGCCACCGAGGCGATCGGCTCCATCTCGGCGTTAATCACGGATATGAACAAAGCGGGTGAAGTGATCGGACAACTGGATGAGAAAAGTGCCAGTATCGGTATCGTCATGGATGTCATCCGCAACATCGCCGAGCAGACCAACCTGTTGGCACTGAATGCCGCCATCGAAGCCGCCCGTGCCGGCGAACAGGGGCGCGGATTTGCCGTGGTGGCCGATGAGGTACGCACCCTGGCAACCCGCACCCAGGAATCCACCGAAGAGATTGAAAAAATCATCGGCCAACTGCAGACAGGTTCACGTTCGGCCGTGAACGTGATGGAGAACGCCCGTAACCGCGCCATGCAGACAGAAGAGCATTTCGAGCGGGCGGCGGAACTGCTGGCAGAGATCGCCGGTACTATCTCCTCGGTCAACCAGATCAGCAACAGCTTGTCCACGGCCGCCACATCCCAGAACACCCTGATCGTCACGGTAAAAGAGCACATGGGACGTATCGATGACGCCTCCCACAGCACCTCCCAAGGTGCACAGCTGGTCGCCAACTCCAGCACCAACCTGAGTCATCAGGCACATGAGTTGAAACAGTTGCTGGAGCAGTTCCAGCACTGATTCACCAATTTCCCGACCAGGTGATCACTTCGCGGCACAAAAAAAGCCCGGCTAATCGCCGGGCTTTCTGTTTCGGTTGGTGACCGTTATTTCAACTTGCCGATACCCAACATCTTCAGGATGTACTTCTCGTAGATCGGCTCGGATGTGCCCTTCTTCATCTTGCGGATGAAATACTTCTCGAAGGCGATCTTGGCCATGTGCACCCATTTGCCCTTCTTGAACCAGGCTACGTTGCGCGGCGGGATCTGCGGCAGAGCCACAAAGGCGGCACCGGTATCACCCATATCGGCCAGGCAGATGGCGTTCCAGGTAGCATTGGTCGACAACTCACGTCCCGCCAATTCATCGGCGATGTTATGCACGATCGCCGTAACCATGGACTCAATCATATAACCGGTCTTGGGGGCTCCGGTCGGTACGGCTGTCGCCTCAACCGGCGGAATGGCGATACAGACGCCCGCCGAGTAGATATTCGGATAAGTCGGATTACGCTGATGGCTATCGACAAAAACGAAACCGCGGGGGTTACAGAGCCCCTCCACGTTGGCGACCGCATCCACACCCTTGAACGACGGCAGCATCATGGAGTATTTAAACTCCAGTTCATGGGTCTTCACCAGATGGCCACCGTCATCATACTGCTCGACGTGCATCTTGCCTTCTTCAACCTTGGTGACCTTGGCGTTGGTAATCCAGTTGATGTGGTGCGCGCGAAGATCAGACTCCAGGAACCCCTTGGAATCGCCTACACCACCCAATCCGAGGTGACCGATATAGGGCTCGGAGGTTACGTAGGTCATGGGTACCTTGTCGCGAATCTTGCGCTTACGCAGATCGGCATCCATGATGAATGAAAACTCATAAGCTGGCCCGAAACAGCTGGCAAACGGCATGGCACCGATGATGACATGTCCGGGATCATCCAACAGCTTCTGGTAAGCATCATAGGCGGTCAGTGCATGATCCACCGTACAGATGGACTGGGTGTTTCCGATAGCCGGCCCGGCGCCTTCCACCTCTTCAAAGAACAGCTTGGGGCCGGTGGCGATCACCAGGTAGTCATAGCTGACTACCTCGCCATCTTCCATCTCAAGAGTATTGTTTACCGCATCAATCTTGCTGCAGCGTTTGGCGATAAAGCCGATGTTTTTACGTTCCAGGTGAGGACGAATGTCAAAGGTCACGCTGGCGCGGTCGCGCCAACCCACCGCCACCCAGGGATTGGAAGGGGTAAACTGGAACTCCTCCCGCTCATTAATTACCGTGACCTGATGCTCTTTGCCCAGTGCCTCTTTCAATTCATAGGCGCAGGGCATACCCCCTGTACCTGCCCCCAATACAACGATATGAGCCATACTCTCTTCCTCCCAAGGAACGTCGCTGTTAACAATGATCTATACATGCCCAGCCGGCACTGAATCAATCGGTTTCTACTCCTGAATCCTACGGTGATTTCTTTATTAATACACGCCGTCATCCTGACTGGCCTTACACGACATCCACCTGTGTCGTGCAAGGCCACACCTCTATTCGACCTTACTCAGATACTCAAACAGAGTCTGAAAACGGATTTTATCCGGCTTATCGAACACCGGGTCCGCATGATTGGGGGACTGTTCAACAATCTGATCCCAATCCTTCTCCTGCAGTACTTGCTCCAGCAGTGGAAACGCCTCCTGCTCTTCCAGCGCCAGATGTAGGCGCTGCAGCGCGATAAACTCCCTGCCCTGCACCTCCAGCTCTTCCCGCGGCATCACCCCGCCCTGATAGATATTCTCCAGGGAGTTGCGAAAGGTACGGGTCAAATGCGCCAGTTCCTGATGCTGCTGCATCAGGCGATCCATTAGATCAGCCTTTTCACCAGCCAGAGGCTTCGCCACCGTAAACATGGCATTCTCCAGCGGGTGGTGCGCCTGATCGGCGTAGGCCTCCATGTACTCCAGCAGTTCAATCTTAAGATCGAAGTCGGACTCACGTCCTGCCAGAAAGTGATCCAGCTGAGCCGTCAACAGATCGAGAATTTTCTCCAGATTCCTATGATCTTTATGTAGTTTTTCCAATAGATAATGCATGGGATGCCTCCATATAACAAGCTAAGAATCCAGTGATTTGGGTATAAGCATATTTTTTGCTATCCCATAAAATTCGTGTCAGCTCCGCGTAGACGAACCGCTCTTCAGAGCATGCTAACGCTTTTCAGCCGGTTCATCCGGGGCCAGGCTAGACCTTCATCCTAACCGATCTTGGGCCATTGCACCTCACTGAAATAATTTCAGCTCGGCCCCCCATCAACCACCATTATCCTTACTTGCCACCTGCTGACCCGTTAGCGTTACACGGCTTTTCAGTCCCAGTTTTCGCCAAATCCAACCGCCCGAGGTTACCTCTCCGGTCAGAATATAATTCAGCGCATGGGTATTCTGCAGACACCACTCCATGCGGTCGCGTGCCTGGCGGCGCCCGCAAAACAGCAACCGATCACCTAATCTGACCCCTTCACTACCTTCAGGCAGCATCAGACTTGTCCCTCCGCGTTTCAACAGCAAGCAGATGACGGGAAGTGTATTCTCTCGCGTGACCGGATCTGCCAACAAATGGCTGAGGATGACTTTCCGACCGCTATCAAGCGCCTCACAGACCGCCAGGGAACCTTCGCTATCCAGCAACACCTCCCAGATAGCAGGGGGATGGTAACCGACCAACTGACCGATGCGCTTAACCAGACTCTGCGCCCAAGCATCGTCTTGGTGCAGCGCCAGACTGGTGAACTGATACAACAAGGGGGTACCGAGTAATACCCGGATACGATTGGCGATGATAGCACTCGGATGCATCACCATATCGGCGTTTACCGCATCGACAATCGACTGATTCTCCTTATGATTTTGCCGCAGAATCACAAACAGCTCCGGCCTGAGCTCCCGCGCGGTCATGATGATCGAAAGGTTGTTGGCATCGTTATCGGTACCGGCAACCAAACCGACTGCCTGATCGATGCCCGCTTCATGCAAAGTCTTCGCCTCGGTCCCGCGCCCCAGTACGAAGCCCGATTCCGGCATGCCGGTCATCCCCGGCATCGATTCGATCACCATCGGTTCGATCCCTTCGCTCTTCAGACGATGACAGACTGCCCGTCCGAAACGACCATATCCGCAAACAATCCACCGTCCTTTGGCAGGAGGGTTGACCGGCACCTCCCAGTCAACGCCCCGGCCACCGGTCAGCCAGTGGTGTAACAGATATATCCCCGGCGCCTGCAGGGCGGTGGCCAAATGTTTGGCGAAGGTATCAAACGGATTGATGATGTAGTCGGTGCCGAACGAAGCCATGTTCTCTTCCACATCATGGGAATCGGACCGACAAATTACCTTGATCTCAGGATGCAGCAACTTACTGGTGATCGCGACCTTGAGATTTACCTCATTGTCATTGGTCAGCGCCACCACCCCCTTACAGCGCGCATGCTTCAGACCGGCCTCCAACAGATAACGGGGGCGCGCCGCATCGCCATGCAGGGCCGGTATAAAGCGGCGCAGATTCTCCAACTGCAGCATGCTGATCCGGTCGGGGTCGATATCGATCACAACCACTGACCGGTCCCGTTCGGTCAAGGCGTAAGCCAGTGCGCCGCCGGTCTCCCCGTAACCGCAAATCAGGTAAAAATCCTCCCGTATGCGGCGTATCCGGCGGGCAAATGCACGCTCCGTCAGCGCCTGCTGAAAGGCTTTGTCCTGCACCAGGGAGAGCAGCGTACCGAGAGCATAGATCCAGACCACCACCGTGGCGTAGAGGGAAAAGGTGACCCAGAGACGTTGCGCATCGGTGAAGGGATAAGGGATTTCGCCAAAACCGATGGTGGTAGCCATAAAGCTGACGAAATAAAAGGCATGAAAAAAATCCATCCGCCAAGGATTACCGACAGCATCCTGTCCGGGAATCAGCGTCAGGCCCAGTACGGCAATGGCATAGGTCATCACCAACGTCAGCAGTGGCTGACGCATACGGCGAAAGATGAGGAAAAAGATGCTATGCATAGTCGCCAGCCGGGATTAACGCCGCAGCATCACTGTCTCGATTACCAGTAGTATCACGGAAATCACATTGGCCAGCATGGCCCCGCCCGACAGGGAGACGATACTCGCCATCATGGCCGGCGTCAGGCCGATACCTGAGGCATGCTCGGCCACTGCCCAGATCAGCGCCGCCGCCAGCAGTTGCAGTACCGCCACCAGGCTGGTGGCCAGCAACACCGCCCCCATCTGGGTTCGGTCTCCGAACTTGAGCAGGGTAGCGATCAAATTGACCACCACCACGGCAAACAGCTCATAAACGTGGTGGTGATCAGGGTTGTCGATCTCACCTACAAAAAAGCCGAAATTCAGCGTCAGCGCCAACACAATAAAAAAGCCAAAAACCACCTTTTCAGGATTCATCGATCACCCTCTTTTTCTCTCCGATTATCCAGACCTTGGTTATCAAACCTCAAGGCACGGAAGCAAAGCCCTACCCGATCATACGACCTGTATTCAGTTGTACCAAGTCCCATGTTGGAATTGACTCATCCGGCGATATTGCCGAGGACTCGGGAGACCGGCAGCACGCGCCAACCAGCCAAGTTGTTACTATTGGTAACAACTGGTACTCTTGCCGCATGCAAAGCCATCCCGACCCGATTCGGTTAAGAGAGAGTGCGCTGTTACTGGCGCTTTTCGCCCTATTTCTCTTCGCCTCGCCCCTAACCGCTTGGTGGGCGGACGACCGGGCTCATTGGCTCATGCCCTATGCCCTGTGGCTATGCGTTATTCTGCTGGGGGCTTGGTTACGCTGGCGCTATCCACACCATGACTTATGACCTGGAGATCCTGTTCGGGGCCAGCCTGTTCTATCTACTGCTGCTCTTCTTCGTCGCCTACGTCACCGACAGCGGACTGGTACCCGATCGATGGACCGATAACGCCCCGGTCTACGTCCTTTCACTGGGGGTTTACGCCACCTCCTGGACCTACTACGGCAGTGTCGGCTTCGCCGAGAGCGAGGGCTACCAGTTTCTGACCGTCTACCTCGGGGTGACCATCGCATTCATCCTGAGTCCGGTATTGCTGCAACCGTTGCTGCGGCTGACCCGGGAATACCAGCTCACCTCGCTGGCCGACCTGCTCGCGTTCCGCTACCGCAGTCAGTGGGGCGGGGTACTGGTGACTCTGTTCATGCTGCTCGGCTCGCTGCCCTATATCGCCCTGCAGATCCGTGCCGTCACCAGCTCCATCCAGGTGCTGACGCACGACGAAATCCCGCAACTGCTGGCTCTCGGTTTCTGCGGCATGCTGACGCTGTTCTCCATCCTGTTCGGTGCCCGTCACATCTCACCCCGTGAAAAGCACCGGGGCTTGGTGGCCGCCATCGCTTTCGAGTCCCTGGTCAAGATCATCGCCATGCTGATGGTGGGATTTTTCGCCATCTTCGGCGTCTTCTCCGGCCCCGAATCGATTAACCAGTATCTGGCCGAACATCCCGAGGCGCTGCAAAAACTCTATGAACCGGTGCGGGAAGGCCCCTGGACCACCCTGCTGTTCCTCTCCTTCTGCGCCGCGTTCCTGTTGCCAAGACAGTTCCATATGACTTTCACGGAAAACCTGTCGATCCGCTCCCTGGCAACCGCGAGTTGGGCATTCCCGCTGTTTCTACTGTTGCTGAATCTCTCCATACCACCCATCCTGTGGGCCGGTGAGTATCTGCAGTTGAACATGGACGCCGACTATTATGTGCTCGGCATTACCCTCAGCAAAGGTCCAGCCTGGTTGCCGATCGTAGCCTTTATCGGCGGCGTTTCGGCTGCCAGCGCCATGGTCATCGTCTCCACTCTGGCACTCTCCTCCATGTGCCTGAACCACCTGTTGCTGCCAGCCAGTTACCCGGATCCCAAGGTAGACCTGTATCGCTGGCTGCTGTGGGGCCGGCGCCTGCTGATTGGCTTGATCATCTTTGCCGGCTACATCTTCTACGAGGTGCTGGAACACAATCAGGGGCTGGTGCAGTTGGGACTGATCTCGTTTGTGGCGGTGGCCCAGTTTTTCCCCGGCATCATCGGACTGCTTTACTGGCGTCGAGCTACCCGCGAAGGGTTTATCGTCGGCCTGCTCGGGGGAATCACCATATGGATCATCACCCTGTTGCTGCCGCTGCTGGAGAAATCAGGCTTTCTCACCACCGGTATCGACCTGCCGGCCATGCAGGACACCTCCGGACTGGATCCCTGGCAGTTCTCCACTTTCTGGTCCCTAGCCTGCAACGGCTTGCTGTTCGCCATCATCTCACTGATGACCCGCCAATCACCGGAAGAGGAAGAGACCGCCTTTGCCTGCCGTAGCGAAGTGGCGATTATGGCCCCATTGTCCGGCACTCTGACCGCGGCCTCCCCTACCCAGTTTGCCGAGGGGCTGGCCGTGATGTTGGGGCAGGAGGCAGCCGAGATGGAGGTCAACCAGGCACTGGACGATCTGCAGCTGGAACGCACCGAGACCCGCCCGCGTGAGTTGAAGCGGCTCAGGCAACGCATTGAGCGCAACCTGTCGGGCCTGCTGGGCCCGGCCATGGCACACATGATCATCAACCAGCAGCTCAAGATCGATGCCGATGCCAAGACCGCCCTGGCCGATTCGATCCGTCATATGGAAGAGCGCATGGAGCAGTCCCGCAGCAAACTGAAGGGGTTGACCGCCGACCTGGATGCGCTGCGCCGCTATCATCGACAGATCCTGCTGGACCTGCCCCTCGGCGTGTGTGCGGTGGATCCGGACCATACGGTGGTCACCTGGAACCTGGCCCTGGAGGTAATGAGCGGCGTACCCAGTAACGAAGCTACCGGCCGCAAGCTCTCCACCTTAACCCAACCTTGGGGTGAATTGCTGGCCGGTTTCGCGCTGGCCCAGGATGAACATATTCATCACATGGAAGTGCCGATCAACAACCGCCCACACTGGTTCAACCTGCACAAAGCGGCCATTCTTGATCCCGACCTGCCACGCTACCAAACCGGACCGCGCAGCGGTCTGGTGCTGTTGCTGGAAGACCTCACCGATCTGGAGACCCTGGAGGCGGAACTGGCCCACAGCGACCGTCTCGCCTCCATCGGTAAGCTGGCGGCCGGCGTGGCCCACGAAATCGGCAACCCGGTCTCCGGCATCGCATCACTGGCTCAGAACCTGCTCGAAGAGCGAGACGAACAGACCACCGAAGAGAGCATCGAGGCGATCCTGCAACAGACCAAAAGGATCAGCAGTATCGTGCACTCCCTCATGAGTTACAGCCGTAGCGGGCGCATCGGCCTCAACTTCGAGACCTGCAACCTGAATGAGATCATGGAGGAGGCGATTCAGCTGGTAGGGCTGACACGTGCCGGCAAACACGTAGACTTCAGCAACAGTTGCCCGACCGAGCTGAGCATAAAAGGCGATCGCCAACGACTGGCCCAAGTCATGGTGAACCTATTGACCAACGCCTGTGACGCCTCCAAACCGGGTGACCGGGTGGAGATTTTCGCGTTTGCATCTAACGACCAGATACAGATCGAAGTGATGGACCAGGGTGAAGGCATACCTGAAGAGGTCCGGGAAGAGATCTTCGAGCCCTTCTTTACCACCAAGGATGCCGGAAAGGGAACCGGCCTGGGACTGCCCATGGTGGGAAAAATCATCGACGAACACAATGGCAGCATTGAGATCGACTCGGCACCGGGTATCGGCACCCGGGTCATTATCCAACTGCCCAAACACACGGACCCAAAGCATCATGAGTCAGATACTGGTTATTGAAGATGAGTCGGTCATTCGCTCGGCAGTGGATCGACTGCTGACCCGCCGCGGTTACAAAGTTAAAACAGCCGAATCGGTTGAAGAGGCGGAACAAAAATTTGATTTAAAGAGTTTCAATCTGATTCTTACCGATGTGCGGCTACCCGGCGTACCCGGTACCGAAGTGATCAATCGCGCCCCCGGCGTGCCGGTGCTGATCATGACCAGCTATGCCAGCGTGCGCTCAGCGGTGGATTCCATGAAACAAGGCGCTATCGACTACATCGCCAAACCGTTCGACCACGACGAACTGGTGATGCTGATCGAACGTACCTTGAAACAGGAGAAGCTGGGGCGCAAAACCGAAGTGCTGAAATCGGATCTGGATAAATCCTACCCGGTGGACGGCATGGTCGGTAAGTGCCCGGCCATGCAGGAGGTATGCCGCCGGGTCACCAAGGTCGCTCCGACGGATACCACCGTGCTGATCCTCGGCGAATCCGGTACCGGTAAGGAGTTGGTGGCTCGCGCCCTGCACGAACAGAGTCTGCGCAAGGATGCCCCGATCGTCACCGTCAATTGCGCTGCCATTCCCGAAACATTGATCGAATCGGAGCTGTTCGGACACGAAAAAGGGGCTTTCACCGGGGCCGACACCTCCCGTACCGGACTGATCGAGGCCGCTGAAGGAGGCACCCTGTTTCTGGATGAGATCGGTGAACTGCCCCTCGCCGCCCAGGCCCGCCTATTGCGGGTATTGCAGAACGGCGAGATCCGCCGGGTCGGCTCCGAACAATCCCGGCTGGTGGACGTCCGGCTAATTGCCGCCACCCATCGAGACCTGAAGCAGCGTGTCCAGGAAGGTGAATTCCGCAGTGATCTCTATTTCCGTCTGCGGGTGGTGGAACTCAATTTGCCGCCGCTACGGGAGCGCGGCCATGATGTGGTGGAACTGGCGGTCTTCCTGCTGGAGAAGACCCGCAAACAGCTAAACCGGCCGCCCATGACCCTGAATCAGGCCGCCATGGACACGATCACCACCTACGGTTGGCCAGGCAACGTGCGGGAGCTGGAAAATGCCCTGGAACGGGCGGTAATTCTGTGCGAGGAAGAGGTCATCACGCCGGACTTGCTGGCCATCGAGAGCGCGCACGCCACCTCCAGCCAGTCGAACTCAGCCCCCCCGAGTAGCGGCGATTTGTCGCTGGAAGAGTATTTTCGGCAATTTGTCCTGGAGAATCAGGAACAGATGACTGAAACCGAACTGGCAAAACGCCTGGGTATCAGCCGCAAAGCGTTATGGGAGCGTCGACAGCGTTTCGGCATCCCCAGGAACAAGAAGGGCAGTCACTGAAACAAAGCTTGAGAAGGTTTTACGCCAATGTTACGGAACCACACAGACTTGTCACGATTAGTAACAGAAAGCGGTAACAAGAAGCAGACGAAATTCGCCAACCCATTGAGCCGAATAGCTTTATTAACCGGCACATTTCTCGCATAATACCGGCAGTCGGGGCGTATCGACAATTTGTCCAAGATATGACAGTTTCAGAAAACAGAAATAAAAAAACCATTTGATCATCACTACTGAGGGGGAATACGACCAATGGACGCAAAGGTTGTCTGGTTGTTTGTATTCGTTGCGCTTTACTGGTCTTACTGCATCTTCTGGGGTATCAAGGGCGCACTGTCGGCAAAAACCGCCAGTGATTATTTCGTTGCCGGTCGGCAAATCTCGCTCTGGGTCTTCATTCTTGCTGCCACCGCCACCTCCTTTTCCGGCTGGACCTTCATGGGTCACCCTGGCCTCATTTACCGGGACGGTTTCCAGTACGCCTACGCCTCCTTCTACGCCATCACCATCCCGTTTACCGGTGTCCTGTTTTTAAAACGCCAATGGATGCTGGGCAAGCGCTTCGGCTTTATCACACCGGGCGAAATGCTGGCCTACTATTTCCGCTCCGACATGATCCGTGTCCTGGTGGTACTGGTGGCATTGATCTTCTCCGTGCCATACCTCGGCATCCAACTGCGTGCCTCCGGCTTCCTGTTCAATGTACTGACCGATGACATGCTGAGCACCAATGTCGGCATGTGGTTGCTCTCCATTGTGGTCATCATCTATGTCGCTTCAGGTGGACTGCGTGCCGTCGCCTATGTGGATTCCGCCCAGGCCATCCTGCTCGGGGGCGGTATCGCCGTGATCGGCATCATCGCGATGCACCAAGTGGGCGGGTTCGAACAGCTCAACCAAGGCATCGCCGCCCTGACCCAGATCGACCCGGCAACCGGCAAGGCGATGTTCGGCAAGACCACTCCGGACGGCTACAGCGCCTATATCGCCATCCCCGGCGTCATCCAGTTCGGCGCCGGACTGGGCACCGACAGCGCACCGGTCGGCGGCGCCTGGACCGGGGTAATGGTGCTCACCTACATGTTCGGCCTGATGGGCATCCAATCGGCCCCGGCCTTCTCCATGTGGGCTTTTGGCAACAAAAGTCCGGAACCCTTCGCACCTCAGCAAGTGTGGGCCTCCTCACTGGTTATCGGTTTCATCCTGATGTTCTTCACCGCCATCCAGGGTATCGGCGCCCATTTTCTTGGCGCCGATACCGAGTTCATGAGTAAATTTCCCGACCTGGTCAACAACGTCATGAGCGCCGGCCTGGGTGGCGTCGATCTGATGCAGTCGGAGGGCAAAGGCGACATGCTGGTCCCGCAGCTGGTCTATCTGATGGCCGAAGCCGCCCCCTGGTTGGTGGGACTGCTCTCTGTCTGCGCCCTGGCCGCCATGCAATCGACCGGAGCCGCCTACATGTCGACCGCCGGCGGTATGTTGACCCGCGATCTGTTAAAGCGCTTCATCATTCCCAACGCCAGCCACGCCCAGCAGAAACTGTATGGTCGGCTTGGCGTCGTGCTGATTGTGATCGCCGCCCTGATGGTCGCCTCCACCTCCACCGACGCGCTGGTGCTGCTGGGCGGGTTGGCGGTAGCTTATGGATTCCAGATGTGGCCGGCGCTGATCGCCGTCTGCTGGTGGCCCTTCCTGACCCGGCAGGGTGTCTGCATCGGCCTGATCGCCGGCCTGATCGCTGTTACCCTGACCGAGAGTATCGGGGCCGAATACATGCCCTGGGGCCGCTGGCCCATGACCCTGCACTCCGCCTTCTGGGGGATGCTGTTCAATTTCAGCCTGGCGATCATCGCTTCCGCCCTGACCCAGAACAGCAGTGAGCGCGAACACCGGATGATCTTCCACAACTTCCTGCATGACCATGCCTCGCTCTCTCCCGAGAAACGCAGCTTGATCCCGGTGGCCTGGATCGCCACCCTGACCTGGTTCTTTTTCGGTATCGGGCCTGGCGCGGTAATCGGTAACTGGATTTTCGGCGATCCCACCGATGCCGCCAGCTGGACATTCGGCATGCCCTCTATCTGGGCCTGGCAACTGCTCTGGTGGGCACTTGGTGTGGCCATGATGTGGTTCCTGGCATATCGCGTGGAACTCTCCACTGTCCCCCACAAGGAGGTGGTGGCACTGCACGAAGATATCGGCGATATCCAGTTGGATCTGGATAAGCCGGGCTGAGAGGAATAGACGCCTGACCGACAGGCAGGACAGAAACTCCCACGCCTGAGGCAGGAGTCGGCTATACCACCTTTGAACAATGGATGAGCGGTACGGATTGTGATTAATTTCGTGCCTTTACGCGGCGGCATGACAGCATCCGACTGGGTCGGGTAGGTAAACCCGATCAGGACCAAGAGCTGAATCAGACAATGAATTCAATGTTTTATCTCTGGGTCGCGCTACTGGCAATAATGTTGTTTCTTCCGGTCAGCAACATTATCTGGGTGACCAGCGTACGCCGGCTGCAGCGAAAGCTGGGCCGGGAGTTAGCGGCCGGCGAGCTACAGGGGCAAAAAAATCGGGCGCGTTTTATCAGCCTCATACTGGTAACGCTGTTCTCCTGGTTTTTCAACCTGTCGATTTCCGGTGCCATCCATGGATGAATCAAGGTATCGGACACTTCGGCGCGTCGCCGTGGTCCTGACGATCGCCTGGATCGGTTGGACGCTCTACGACGGTAGACCGATAGCGTCGACGGCAACAAGCCGGGAGCTGGCGGCGGCCGATCGCTACCTGGAAGATGGTGAATTTCAGCAGGCGCTGAGCAGCTTCAATCGGGTCTATGCGCAAGACCCGGATAATCTCGGCGCGCTGCGTGGACAGGCCCAGGCATGGATGCGGCTGGGCATGCAGCGGGCACAGCAAGCCAGCCAACTGGATCCGGCCCGGCAACAGGAAATAGACCGGTTGCGAAGCGAATCGGTACAGCAGTTGGCACAGGCGCTAACCCTGTATGACAAGGCCATTGAGGGTGAACGGGTGGCAGGCGTCAGTGAGTCAAACCGGCGCGCGCAGGGTGTCGCGCTGGCCAATCGCGGCATCCTCAAGGATCGGTTGGGGGACTACCGCGGAGCGCTCGCCGACTATCGGGCCGGGCTGGAACTGGAACCCGAACTGGCGGAAGGACCGGGATGGCTAACCCGTTTCCTGCGCAACCAGTCGCAACGGCCGCCGACCGTTGCCGACCGCGCCCGCTATCTCGCTGAGCAGTTGGCAAAACCGGAGGCGGAGCGGGTGATGCGGAACCCGGAACTGGACAATCGACAGCGCGCCTACCGACTGGATTGAGGTGGCCGTTTTGATCATTAAATCAATCTCAGGATATCGACAAACAGGACACGGACAAAGAACAGCAGCGCAATGGAACCGAACAGCAGATGACCGATATCGTTATCACCCGCTTCATTGCGATGCGTGAGCGCGTGATACGCGATCATCCCGGTAACCAGCAGAAAGATCCAGTCGATCAATAGCGTGCCTTCATTAACGATAAGGAGAACGGGTAAACAGGCGGAAGAAAATAGCAGTTTTTCTCCCGCCGGGACAGTGTCGACACAGGCGGTGAATGCAAGCACACGCCGAATATGACCGCCGACGACAAATCATGATTATCAGTATGCGGATGAAACAGCAGACAGAGAGTGTAACAACCGAGCAGATACTGGCGGCGACCCGCACCTTCAGGGATGTCCCAATGGCAGCCCTGCAAGAGCTGGTGGCCTGCGCCAGCCGTCGCGTCCTGCCCGGTGGCGTGGCGCTGTTCCGTCCCGGCGAACCCTATAAGCGAGAGATCTATATCCTGTTGGACGGTAACGTGGTCATGCACCGTCCCAACGGCCGCCAGGACACAGTACTGCCCGGCGACTTGATCGGCCTGGCCAACTACCTGGATAAAAACGACTACACCACGAAAACCATCGCCACCAGTCAGTCGGAGATTCTGGCAATCCCGGAGGAGCGCTTCAAGGCACTCGAGGAGGCGCGCCCGGAACTGTTCAACGTGCTCAACCGGGTCATCGCCACCAAGCTTCGGGAGCGCAGTCCGGACCGCTCCATCTCCACCGGCGTGCTGGCCCAGCCGGTCACCCGGGTAATGCGATCGCCGGTGGCGTCCTGTACCGCAGAGACCACCCTGCGTGAAGCCTTCAGCATGATGAAATCGCGCAAAATCGGCAGTCTGGTCGTCACCGATGAACAGGGCCAGTTGCGCGGCGTACTCACCTACGCCGGTCTCGCCGAAGCGGTAATGACCCATGGCGCGGCCCCCGATGACCAGGTGCTTAAGGTTACGCCAGATACGCCCCGGGTGATCGACCCGGATACCGCCTTGTGGGAAGCGGAAGAGATCATGAAACGGCACACCGCCAAATACCTGATCGTTCTCGAAGATCAATATCCGATCGGCATGGTCTCGCAGACCGACATTCTGCGTATCCTGATCTCACGTCCCAGTACGCTGACCAACCGCTTCCGTGAAGCCGGCAGTATTAAAGAGCTGGCGGAACTGACACCGCAGCTGGTCGATGCCGCGATCGATATCCAGGAGACCAATCACCGCCCCAGCAGCGCCGTCCGGCTGCTCAGCGAGTATCACCTGATCGCCCAGCGCCGGGCGGTGGAGCTGACCCTGCGCTGGATGGAGACCAAGGATCTGGGCAAAGCACCGGTCGGCTTCAGTGTCCTGATCATGGGCTCCGGCGGCCGGCTGGAGATGCTACTCAATCCGGACCAGGACAACGGCATCATCATTGAAGATTCGCCCATCAGCGAGAGCAAGGCCGTCAAGGAGTGGTTTGACCATTTCTGCAATCGGCTCAATCTGAATTTGGATCGCATCGGTTACCCACTCTGCCCCGGTGCCATCATGGCGCGCAATCCGCTTTACAACAAAACCCTGTCGAACTGGAAGCAGCAGATCAGCCACATCGCCGATCAACCGACCGAAAAAGCGGCACGCTGGTCCAACGTGGTGTTCGATTTCGACACCCTCTATGGCGACGACTCACTGACCACAGAATTGCGCCGTCATGCGCTGTCTGAGCTGAAAGGGAAGCCGCGACTGTTGAAAATGATGTCTGACCACGATGCCGAGGGAAAACCCGCTATCGGCTTCTTTAACCAATTGGTTACCATGAAAGACAAGCAGGGAGAATACATCGATATCAAGCGCAACGGCCTACGCATCATTGCCGATGCGGCGCGTATCTTTTCGCTGCAAAACGGCATTGCGGCGCAAAACACCACCGACCGCCTGAATGCCCTGATGCGCGTCGGCAAACTCTCTACCGACTTCAAGGATTCGGTACAACAAGCCTTTGAAGAGTTGCTCGACCTGCTGCTAACACACCAGATTGAACAGGCAAAAGCGGGCAAGGAACTGAACAAACTCATTAACCCGGAACGACTCTCCCCACAGTCACGCAGTACATTGCGTATGGCGATGCGGGCGGTTAAACGGTTTCAGGAGCAACTGCAGGACGAATACGCAACAGATATATTCTGAGAGAGGAGTGGCAGACACTGCCCGGCAGCCAAATTTGGCGACATCAGTCCGCTCCGGTCCAGTGACCGGCACTATAAAAAAACCAGGCGGATACTGGGTCAGGTCGGACGGTCAATGCAAAAAAATATGGCAAGTGAACAACTCGGCGAGTTATTCGGGCGCATACATGCTGGTTTTCGGCGCACCCTGAGCAAGGGTGCCCTGCTATCCGATCCGGATATGCTGGCCCTGCATCAGCGCCTGTTGTCGATCAATCCAAAACAGCTGGTGACCAAGCCGCTTGAGGAGACCCGATTTGTGGTGATCGATACGGAAACCACCGGCCTGCAGGCCTATGCCGGTGACGAGATCTGCTCTATCGCGCTGATTGAGATGCAGGGCCTTGAGCTGACCGGCCGTGAATTTAATACCCTGGTTTTTCCGGGGCGGAAAATCCCGGCCGAATCCACCCGCATCCATCACTTGACGGATGAGGATGTGAAAGACGCCCCCTTAATCGAGGAGGTGATGTTGGAGATTGCCGATTTTATCGGTGAGAGCGTACTGGTCGGGCACCATATAGGATTTGATATCCGGTTTTTAAACAAGATCCTGCAGCGGGAGTTGCTTTGCCACCTGAAGCATCCATGGTTGGATACCATGTTGCTCTACCTGGTACATACCGGACGGGTCGGGCACTACACGCTGGAAGAGGTGGCCGACTACGCTAAGGTGGAGGTACAGGGAAGGCATACGGCACGAGGAGATGCCATAACCACAGCCGAAGTATTCAGACGTATCGCTTCGGTATTGACGGAATACAACAACCCGGTGGACAAATTGATTCACCGGCAATACGAATTGGGACATTTTTAATATTTTCCGATAGTCGGCAGGTTCACCGAATCGCCACAAGCAGTTCAGCAGTTCAGCAGTACAACGAATCTAAATGAGAGAAACCGACCGAGCGTTCGGTCCACGTAATTAAAGAAAAGGAGACACACCATGTCCGAAGAGAAAATCTATCCGGTTAGTGCTGAGACAGCTGCGCAAGCCCACATTGATGCAGCCAAATACCAAGAGATGTATCAGCGCTCGGTAGACGACCCGGATGGCTTCTGGGGCGACGCCGCTGAAGAGTTTCTCACCTGGTTCAGCAAGTGGGACAAGGTCAGCGATTGGGATTTCAATGAAGCCAACATCAAGTGGTTTCAGGGCGGCAAACTGAATGTCTCCTACAACTGCCTGGATCGCCACCTGGAAACCCGCGGCGACCAAACCGCCCTCATCTGGGAGAGTGATAATCCTGAAGAGGACAAAAAGATCACCTACCGCGAGCTGCATACCGAAGTATGTAAATTTGCCAACGTATTGAAGGATCGCGGCGTCAAGAAGGGCGACCGGGTCTGCATCTACATGCCGATGATCCTGGAAGCGTCCGTCGCCATGCTGGCCTGTACCCGTATCGGCGCCGTACACTCCATCGTATTCGGCGGTTTCTCTCCAGACGCCCTCTCCAGCCGCATCCTGGATTCCGACTGCCAGACCCTGATCACCTCGGATGAATCCGTGCGTGGCGGCAAGAATGTTCCGCTCAAGGCCAACGCCGATATCGCCCTGGAAGATTGCCCCAACGTGCACACCTGCGTGGTAGTCAAACGCACCGGCGGCAACGTTGCCTGGACCGAAGGTCGTGACATCTACTATCACGACGCCATGGCCAACGCCTCTGCCGAGTGTGAGCCGGAGCAGATGGATGCGGAAGATCCACTGTTCATCCTCTACACCTCCGGTTCTACCGGCAAACCCAAGGGCGTACTGCACACCACCGGCGGCTACCTGCTGTTCGCCGCCATGACTCACAAGTACACCTTCGATTACAAAGAGGGTGAGATCTACTGGTGTACCGCCGACGTGGGCTGGGTCACCGGCCACACCTATATCGTCTACGGCCCGTTGACCAACGGCGCCATCAGCCTGATGTTCGAGGGTATCCCCACCTACCCGGATGCCGGCCGTTTCTGGGCCGTGTGCGAAAAACACAAGGTCAACACTTTCTACACTGCCCCCACCGCCATCCGCGCACTGATGCGGGTCGGCGAAGAGCCGGTGAAAAAGCATGACCTCTCCTCCCTACGTCTGCTGGGTTCGGTGGGTGAACCGATCAACCCGGAAGCCTGGGAGTGGTACTACCGCGTAGTGGGCGGCGAGCGCTGCCCGATCGTCGACACCTGGTGGCAGACCGAAACCGGTGGCCACCTGATCACCCCGCTGCCTGGCGCCACCGACCTGAAGCCGGGCTCCGCCTCCAAACCGTTCTTCGGCGTGGTGCCGGCCATCGTCGACGCCTCCACCGGCGAAACCCTGGAAGGCGAGTGCGAAGGCGCATTGATCATCACCCGTCCCTGGCCCGGCATGATGCGCTCGGTGTACGGCGATCATCAACGCTTTAAGGATACCTACTTTACCCAGTACCCGGGCAACTACTTCACAGGTGACGGCGCACGCCGCGACAAGGACGGCTACTACTGGATCACCGGCCGTATCGACGACGTGCTGAACGTCTCCGGTCACCGCTTGGGTACCGCCGAGATCGAGTCGGCACTGGTGCTACACGAAAAGGTGGCCGAGGCCGCTGTGGTGGGCTATCCGCACGAGATCACCGGCCAGGGCATCTACGCCTACGTCACGCCGATGGCCGGCGTCGAGCCGACCGATGAGCTGAAGGCGGAACTGGTCAAACTGGTCCGTGATGAGATCGGGCCAATTGCCAAGATCAACCTGATCCAATGGGCACCCGGCCTGCCGAAAACCCGTTCCGGCAAGATCATGCGTCGCATCCTGCGCAAGGTCGCCTGCAACGAGATCGACACCCTGGGTGACACCTCCACCCTGGCCGATCCCGGAGTGGTCGATGATCTGATCGAAAACCGCGCCAACAAGTAATACCGTTTGGTATGGGGCGAACCAGGGCAACCCCGGCAACGGGGTTGCCTTTTTTTATAGAGATATCCGGGCTAGCCCGGATAATTCGCAAAGGATTCGGGATTCAGGGCGATAGAGCCTAAGCAGTTTGTTCGATCACCCGTAAAAGCATAGCCGTAGCTATGGTTTAAGGGGGATTGGGCAAAATGCAACGGCGCAGTCGTTCTGAAACCGAATAGGACAAACTGTACTATTGTAAAAACGTAAAATATTGGCATAACAAGTCGATCTTTAATGCTTTATTTACAAAGGCCATCCGTCTTTGTGAAATATCCGGGCTAACGCTATGAGAACAGTCCAATCGGTGAGACTCGATACCCGCTGGATCAACCTGGCCGCGCTGCACTTTCCAGCCGATGGCGGACAACGGGTAATTGCGCTGCACGGCTGGCTGGATAACGCCGCCAGTTTTGAACCGTTGGCGCCCCTGTTGCCCGACCTGGATATCCTGGCACTGGATCTGCCGGGACACGGCCTGTCGGACCACCGCCCACCGGGACAACACTATCACTTCGTCGATTTCGTTACGGACGTCATCGCCGCTGCCGAGCATGTCGGCTGGGAGCGGTTTTCGTTGCTGGGGCACTCCATGGGGGCCGGTATCGCCTCACTGATTGCCGCCAGTTTTCCCGAGCGGATAGAGCGGTTGGTACTGATTGAAGGGCTGGGCCCCTGGGGTGACGATCCCAAAGCCTGTGCCAGCCATCTGGCCGAGGCCACGCGACAAATCCTTGCCCATCGTGAAAGCCGGCGCCACTATTCGTCGCTGGAAACGATCGTTGCCGCACGCCGACAAGCCGGTGATCTTGGCGAACAGGCGGCACACCGGCTGGTAAAACGAAATACCGGTCAAGATGCCGACGGGCTGTTTTGGCGCACCGATCCGCGCCTCCGATACCGTTCACCGATCTATATCACCGAAGAGCAGGTGAAGGGCTTTCTACCCTGCATCAACGCCCCAACCCTGTTCATCCGCGCCGCCGAGCGGGACGCTCCCGCCCAGTACAACTGGGATGAGCGCGAAACCTTGATCAACCGGTTACAGATAGTCAAACTGCGCGGCGGCCATCACCTGCACATGGGAAACCCCGAACCGGTGGCAGCGGCAATCAACCGCTTCTTTAACGCTTGACCTACACCTCAAGCAAATCTCCACAGCACTTCCTTTGGGAGCTGTCAGAGCCGACTCTGGCTAAGGTCATTCACCACCCAGCGCCAGACGATAGCCAGCCCCAGGAGTGATACCGCCACCGACAGGTTGAACACCAGGGTGGGGCCGGCGCTCTCCCAAAGGAAGCCGCTACTGACCGTTCCCAGTGCGCCACCAAAGCCAAAACTGAGACTGCTGTATAGCGCCTGCCCACGTCCTTGATGACGCCCGGTAAAATAGTGGTGCACCAGATGAATCGCCGCCGCATGAAAGGTGCCGAAGGTCGCCGCATGCAGGGTCTGGGCGAAGAACAGCACGACCAGCGAGTCGGCGAAATTGCCAATCAGATACCAGCGCAGCGCCGCCAACAGCAAGCTGATCATCAGCACCTTGCGCGCCCCCAAACGTAGCAACAGGCGATGCATAACGAGAAAGATCAACACTTCGGCAACCACCCCCAGCGCCCAGAGTTGGCCGATCAGGGTCTTGCTGTAACCGAGTTCCACCATGTAGATGGAGTAGAAGCCGTAATAAGCCCCATGTCCGGCCTGTAACAAAAAGCAGGCGGCCAGGAACGCCATGACCGCCGGCTTACGCAATACCGACAAAATGCCGGGTTGACCGGCCGGATGCGGTTGGGACGTGGGATCGGCAATCAGCAGACTGGCACCCCACAACAACCCATAGATCGACAGCAGTACCGGCAGTACCGCGATCGGTCCGTAGCGGTCCACCGCCACGCCGAGCACCACCACGGTGACGATAAAACCGATCGATCCCCACACCCGGATCTGCGCATAGCGGGAGGCTTTCTGCCCCAGATAGCAGAGCACCACGGCCTCGAACTGAGGTAAGACGGCATTCCAGAAAAAGCTGAACAACAGCATGGCGAGGCCCAGTTCCCAGAACCCCCGCAGCCAGAAGACAGCGCCGAATATCAGCGTGGTGAGCAGCGCGCCGAGGCGCACAATCGCCATGCGGCGACCCAGGTAATCACCCAACCACCCCCACACAAAGGGGGCAACAAACTTGGTGGCCATCGGGATCGCCATCAATTGTCCGATCGCCACGGCGTTGAAACCGAGGCTCTTCAGATAGAGCCCCCAGTACGGCACCAGGACACCCAGTGCGGCAAAATAGAAAAAATAGAAACCCGACAGGCGCCAATAGGGCATATGCGTCAAACTATGGGATCAGTGAACAGACCGGCAACCGCACAGGGCCGCCGGTCAGAGATTATACAGAGGCGGGGATATCCGGCGTCCCGCTCTGTACGTCCATATTCTGCGCCCGATGACGCAGCAGGTGGTCCATCAATACCAGTGCCAGCATCGCCTCGACGATCGGCGTGGCACGGATGCCGACACAGGGGTCATGACGCCCTTCCGTGACAACCTCGACCGGTTCACCGGCCAGATTGACACTACGTCCCGGCAGACGCAGACTGGAGGTGGGTTTGAACGCAACACTGGCCAAGATATCCTGGCCGCTGGAGATACCCCCAAGAATGCCGCCGGCGTGGTTGCTGAGAAATCCTTCCGGCGTCATCTCATCACGGTGTTCGGTACCCTTCTGCGCCACGCAATCGAAGCCGGCACCGATTTCCACGCCTTTGGCGGCGTTGATGCTCATCAGGGCGTGGGCAATCTCGGCATCCAAGCGGTCGAAGATCGGCTCCCCCAACCCCACCGGGATACCACTGGCCACCACGTTGATGCGCGCGCCGACGGAGTTGCCCTCCTTGCGCAGCGCATCCATGTAGTTCTCCATCTCGGCTACCTTATCGGCATCCGGGCAGAAAAAGGGGTTTTGCTCGACCTGTTCCCAGTCCAGCTTTTCGATACGGATCGGACCGAGTTGGGAAAGATAGGCGCGAATGGTGATCCCGCACTGCTGCTGCAGATACTTTTTGGCAATCGCCCCGGCAGCGACCCGCATCGCCGTCTCCCGCGCCGAAGAACGGCCACCGCCTCGATAATCGCGCAAGCCATATTTTTGGGTGTAGGTGTAATCGGCATGGCCCGGACGGAACCGGTCCATGATTTTAGAATAATCCTTGGAACGCTGATCGGTGTTGTGGATGATCAAGGCGATCGGCGTGCCGGTGGTCTTGCCCTCGAACACACCGGAGAGGATCTGCACCTGGTCCGCTTCACGTCGCTGGGTGGTGTGGCGCGAAGTACCCGGTTTGCGACGATCCAGATCCGCTTGCAGATCCGCTTCGCTGAGCAACATTCCCGGCGGGCAACCGTCAACGATGCAGCCGATGGCCGGCCCATGGCTCTCGCCGAACGAAGTGACAGTGAAGAGTTTTCCGTAGCTATTTCCAGACATAGTGTCGCTGCTTGTTAATCGATCGAATATTTCCGGATACGAAGTCCGCGCTGCTCTAACGGCGCTATTGCAGCCAGCTGTTGACTTGCTTCAAGTCTTCGCCGGTTAAGGTACCGGCGGCCTGTTTCAACTGCAGGCCGTTAAGGATGTAGTCATAGCGCACCTTTGAATAGTTGCTGCGGGCACGGAACAGATCCCGCTGCGCATTCAACACATCCACCATGGTTCGTGTACCGACCTCAAAGCCGGCCATGGTCGCCTCCAGGGCGCTTTGCGCCGAGATCGTGCTTGCTTTCAGCGCCTCAACCGTGCTGATGCTGGATATCACTCCCCGGTAGGCATCGCGTACCGTACGATTGACCGAACGACGCTGCTTGTCCAGGTTCTGTTGCGCGGCCTCGTAATCGAAGCGTGCTTGGCGGGTACGCGAATTGACCGCGCCACCGGTATAGAGCGGCACGTTCAACTGCAGTCCGATGGTGGTGGTTTGGGCATCGGTGCCGGTGGCACTGCTACTCAGATTGAGGGCGTGGGAACCGACCAGATCCAGCGTCGGTGAATCGCCTGCATCCTGTACGTCGATATTCATGCGGGCAATATCAACCCCATAGCCGGCCGCCTGCAGGGCCAGATTCTGGGTTTGCGCCGTATCCGCCCACTGTTCCGGGTTCGCCGGTTGCGGCGAATTCAGCGGCAGTTCGGGAGCCAGCGGAGCCAATTGATCCACCGTTTGCATGATGATCTCCTGCTGCGCCTCCCAGGCGTTGTCCAGGGTGTTCTCGGCCTGGATCAGATCGGCGCGCGACTGGTCGAAGGCGGCCTGCGCCTCGTGCACATCAGTAATGGCGATCAGCCCCACCTCGAAACGCTGCTTGGCCTGGTCCAGCTGACGGGCGATCGCGGCATTTTCCGCCTTGGCAAACTCGAGACTGTCCTGGGCCGACAGTACATTGAAATAGGCCTGGGCAACCCGCAGGATCAATCCCTGCTCTTCTGCCGCATACGTCACCTCCGCCTGCGCGATCTGCTTATCGGCTTGATCCAGCTGAATCCCGTACTCCTGCCGGTAAAGGGATTGGCTGAGGTTGAGCGAGAGACTGGCCGTCCCGTAGTTGTTGAGACTGGACCCGGAAGAGGAGTTATTGACATCGGAGCGAATCAGGTTGGCACCGCTGGAGAGATTGACGCTCGGTAACAGGCGTGATTCCGCCTGGGGCCGCGACTCCAGCGCGGAGTCCCGGGTAGCCGCCGCCGCACGCAGTTGCGGATCATTCTGCAGCGCCAGCTGATAGATCTCCACCAGGTTCTCCGCCTGCACCACGGAGATGCCCATCAATTGTCCTAATAACAGAGGCAACAACAACTTTTTCATGGTTAATCCTGCAACAGAATCGTGAATCGCGAAATTATATCATTAAAGTGTTAATGAGCCGTTTTTTGTTCCATCGGCGGCACCAGCAACTGCGGATCAATCTGATACCGATGAAAGTTCATGCGCCAGTCCAGGTGGGGGCCGGTCACCCGACCTGTGGCACCGACCCGGGCAATAGGATCACCCTGGTGGATCCGATCCCCCTCCTTGACCAGGATTTCACTCAGATGCAGAAATGAAGAGGAGAGTTGCTGGCCGTGATCCAGGATCAACGTGCCGCCGGAAAAGAACATATCGGGATGTACCAGAGTGACAATGCCGTCGGCCGGTGCCTTCACCAAGGTACCGACCGGAGCGGCCACATCCACACCGAAATGGGGTCGCCGCGGTTTTCCGTTGAGGATCCGCTGGCTGCCGTAGACGCCGGAGATACGCCCCTTCACCGGCCACTGCCAACCGCTCAGATAATCGGTGCGGGCATCGTTCAGTTTTCTGGCAGCCTTAACCAGCGCCGACTCTTTGCGTATCCGTTCGAGGTCCATCTTTTCCGGGGTCACCTTACGTTTTGGCAACTTATCGATACGTTGGATATTGTATTTCCGTTGGGCAATTTTCAGGACCCGTACCTCACGGCGTCCGTCAGGATAGGTGAGATACAACCGGCTCTCGGCCGCATGATCACGATCAAACCCCAGCACAAAGTACCCCTGATCGGACACCCGTACCTGGATGTCATCCAGCTTGACGCTCGCTCCCGGCTCTGTTTTCCCGACCAGCAATCCCCCTTGAACATAATCGCCTTGCAGATCTACAGCCGCCAAACTATCAATGGAAAAGAGCAGACCGCCAATCAATGACAATCCATATACCAGGGAGACAAATACTTTCATTATTCTCTTATTCGTTTTCAGTCATGCTTGGATGCCATACCAGCCAGAGACTACACTCAAGACAGTACGATGATTTAGGTGCGGAACCCTGCAATGTAGCCGATCCGTCTCTGGCAGAAACCGGAGCATCGGGACCGATACCGGTCAGTGACCACACTGGCAGAAAGGTTACAGCCGGCGGCTAATCGTTTCAGGGTATCAGTTAATCATGAAATAATGCCAAAGCAAAAGCGCACATGGAAATTTCTGACCCCGAATGACGCCGGTCGTTCCCCAACACGCCGTTAAATGACAGATAACCCACATACCGTTACAAGCGTTCGCACGAGACACTATAGTTGGTCCGAAGTGGTCGGTATGGTGCTGGATCACCGTAGTGAGCTGGTCAAGGCCAATATCATCGCCATTCTTGGCACCTGCATCTCAGTCCCCATTCCCCTGTTGATCCCCTTTATCGTGGATGAGGTGCTGTTGCAGAAACCGGGGCCCAGTGTACCGCTGATGAATTCCCTGTTTCCCGAGTCCTGGCACTCGCCGCTGCTCTATATCGGCGTTATCCTGCTGTTGACCATGCTGATGCGCCTCGCCTCCCTGGTGTTGGGCGTCTGGCAGATGCGCCAGTTCACCATCATCTCCAAGGACGTCACCTTTCGCATCCGTCGCAGCCTGCTGAAGCGACTCGAGCGGGTCTCCATGGCCGAGTATGAAACCCTGGGTAGCGGTACGGTCGCCTCCCATCTGGTCACCGATATCGATGCCGTAGACAGTTTTCTCGGCGTCGCCACCAGCAAGTTTCTGGTGGCGGTGCTGAGCATCGTCGGCACCGCCGTGGTGCTGCTGTGGATGCACTGGCAACTGGCTATCGTGATTCTATTGATCAATCCCGTCGTCATCTGGATCACCACCCTTTTCGGCCACAAGGTCAAGACGCTGAAACGGCGTGAAAATAGCGCCTATCAGGCATTCCAAGAGAGCCTGGCTGAGACCCTGGATGCCATCCAGCAGATCCGAGCCAGCAATCGGGAAAGCCACTACATTCAACGCATCGTCGCCAAGGCGGACCGGATACGCCAACACTCGGCCGCCTTTACCTGGAAAAGCGATGCCGCCCAGCGCCTCTCTTTCACGACCGTCCTGTTCGGCTTCGATTTTTTCCGCGCACTGAGCATGGTGATGGTGCTGTTTTCAGGCCTCAGCATCGGCCAGATGCTGGCCGTATACGCTTATCTCTGGTACATGATGGCACCGTTGCAGGAGATCCTGGCCATCCAGTACTCTTACAATGCCGCCAAAGCGGCACTGGAGCGGATCAACCGGCTGATCCGCATGGATCTGGAACCGAAGTACCCCCACCACCAGGATCCGTTCCAACATCAAATCACCACCGACCTGCGACTGGAGCGAATCTGCTTCCGCTATGGTAATGGGCCGCTGGTGCTGAACAATCTCTCGCTCACCATTCAGGCCGGGGAAAAGGTGGCGCTAGTGGGAGCCAGCGGCGGCGGAAAAACAACCCTGGTGCAGATCATTCTCGGGCTCTACCCGCCGGAATCCGGCAACATCTATTTTAATGGCATCCCGGTGACCGAGATCGGTATGGACAAGGTACGGGAGCACGTCGCCACCGTGCTGCAGCAGCCGGCCCTATTCAACGACACCGTGCGTATCAACCTCACCCTGGGCAAACCCTGCAGTGACGAGAAGCTGTGGCAGGCGTTACGCATCGCCCAGTTGGAAGAGACCATCCGGGACTTGGATAACGGCCTGGATACCTTGGTCGGGCGGGATGGCGTGCGTCTCTCCGGCGGCCAGCGACAACGGCTGGCCATCGCCCGCATGGTACTCACCGACCCGAAATTGGTGATACTGGACGAAGCCACCTCGGCGCTCGATACCACCACCGAACAGCACCTCCATCAGGCGCTGCAGAGTTTTCTGCGCGGTCGCACCACGCTGATTATCGCCCACCGCCTGAGCGCGGTAAAACAGGCAGACCGGGCGCTGGTGTTCGAAGACGGCAAGATCATCGAGCAAGGCAGCCATGAAGAGCTGATCAACAATCGGGGGCTCTATGCCTCCCTGTACGGCCGGCAGGAGGTTTGACGATGTGGGTTGTTATGCACTGCCGATACCACCTGTAGGAGCGGCGTCCCCGCCGCGATCACGAAAAAGGGGGCCGAAGCCCCCTGGATACAGCTTAGTGAAGCGTCAAGTCACTCAGGACTCGCCCTCTTCGACAGCCTTCATGCTGAGACGGACACGACCCTGCTTATCCACTTCCAATACCTTCACCTTGACCACATCGCCTTCGGAGAGCTTGTCACTTACCTTTTCGACCCGCTCTTCGCAGATCTGGGAGATGTGCACCAGACCGTCACGGCCCGGCAAGATGGTCACAAAGGCACCGAAGTCCATCAGACGGACCACCTTACCTTCGTAGATGGCACCCACTTCCACATCGGCAGTGATGAGCTCGATACGTTTTTTTGCATCTTCGCCCGCGGCCTTATCGACCGAGAAGATCTTCACCACGCCGTCATCGCTGACATCGACGGTGGCACCGGTCTCTTCGGTAATGGAACGGATGGTGGTACCGCCCTTGCCGATCACGTCGCGGATCTTGTCCGGATCGATCTTGATGGTGATGATGCGTGGCGCATGCTCAGACATCTCTTCACGATGGGTCTCGATTGCCTTGTTCATCTCCGCCAGGATGGTCAGACGACCATCTTTGGCCTGATCCAGGGCAATCTGCATGATCTGCTTGGTGATACCGTCAATCTTGATATCCATCTGCAGCGCGTTGATGCCGTTGGAGGTACCCGCCACCTTAAAGTCCATATCGCCCAGGTGATCTTCATCACCCAGGATATCGGTCAGTACGGCGAAGGCGTCGTCTTCCTTGATCAGGCCCATGGCTACGCCGGCCACCGGCGCCTTGATCGGCACACCGGCATCCATCAACGCCAGACTGGTACCACAGACAGAAGCCATGGAGCTGGAACCGTTGGACTCGGTGATCTCGGAAACAACCCGGATCGAATAGGGGAACTCTTCCAGGGTCGGCATGCAGGAGAGCACACCGCGCTTCGCCAACCGGCCGTGGCCGATCTCGCGACGCTTGGGTGAACCGACACGACCGGTCTCACCCACGCTGAAAGGAGGGAAGTTGTAGTGCAACATGAACGGCTCCCGGTAGGTGCCATCCAACGCATCAATGATCTGCGAATCACGCTCGGTACCGAGGGTGGTGACCACGATAGCCTGGGTCTCGCCACGGGTGAACAACGCCGAACCGTGGGTACGCGGCAACACGCCGGTGCGCACCGAGATGGGACGAACGGTCTTGGTGTCGCGACCGTCGATACGCGGCTCTCCGGAGAGGATACGTCCCCGAACAACCTTTTTCTTCAACTTACCGAGCGCATCCTTGACTTCGCCTTCGCTCCACTTCGCCTCTTCGCCGCTGCAAAGGGCCTCGACAGCCGCACTGGTAGCCGCGTCCAGCTGAGCGTAACGCTCCATCTTGTCCGCTACGGAGTAAGCCTGCTTGATGGCGTCGCCTGCAGCCGCAGCCACGGCTTCGCTCAGCGAGGCATCTTCCGTCGGCACGCTGTACTCCATAATCGGCTTGCCGACCTCGGCTGCCAGCTCCTTGATGGCGTTGATGGCGACCTGCATCTGCTCGTGACCGAACAGCACCGCACCCAACATCACCTCTTCGGAGAGCTCGCGTGCCTCGGATTCCACCATCAGTACCGCATGTTCGGTACCGGCTACGACCAGATCCAGGTCGCTCTCGTCATTGAGACCGGTATGCGCGGTATTGAGCAGGTAGTTGCCGTCCTTGTAGCCGACACGGGCCGCGGCGATCGGGCCCTGGAAAGGCAGACCGGAAATAGCCAGCGCAGCAGAGACACCGATCAGCGACGGAATTTCCGGATCGACTTTCGGGTTCAGGGACATCACCGTACAGATAATCTGTACTTCATTGGTAAAGCCCTTGGGAAACAGCGGACGGATGGGACGGTCGATCAGACGACAGGTGAGGATCTCTTTCTCACTTGGACGCCCTTCACGACGGAAGAAACCGCCCGGGATTTTGCCCGCTGCGTAGGTCTTTTCCTGATAATCCACCGTCAGGGGGAAGAAATCGCGTCCTTCAATGGCACTCTTGGCACCAACCACGGTGCACTGCACGACGGTCCCGTCCATATCGATCATGATTGCGCCGTCTGCCTGGCGGGCGATTTCCCCGGTCTCCAGGCTTACGGTGTGTTCGCCGTACTGAAATACTTTCTTGATAGGGGTCACAATAGTGTCCTCAAATTTGGTTCAGGTTCAGATTAACGACGCAGGCCTAGACGCGAAATCAATGAGCGATAACGTTCAACATCTTTGGACTTCAGATAGTCCAGCAGCTTGCGGCGAGAGTTCACCATGCGCACCAATCCACGGCGGGAGTGGTGATCGTGTTTATGGGCAGCGAAATGCTCGGTAAGCTGGTTGATGCGAGCGGTCAACAGAGCTACCTGAACCTCAGGGGAACCGGTGTCGTTCGCACCCTGCGCATATTCTTCAACAATCGCCTTTTTCTGTTCTGCATTAAATGCCATTTTCGTTTCCTCACTGTAGTTAAATAAGAAATCCGCGCCCGACAAGTGGGATCAGGGGCGGACTTAAAACCCGCTTGCGCGGGGGCTAAACGATCACCGAACAGCCTGGCCAGCCACGCGGGATCTGTAAACGGGGGATTATGATGGGTTTTAGAGTGGCAATCAAATGCCGCTGCTTTATTCAGTCATTAACAGACTATATCTGCCTGCTAAATCAACCTTTTTGGCGCTACCCGCCCATCATCCAGTACTTCTCCAACACCGATAAAATTCTCTTGGTCATCATAGAGGCGTACACGCCCTTCTGTGGGCGCCTTGGGCACCAGCACCGCTTGTCCCTGGCGGAGATAAAAACTGCTGTCACTGTTCAGGTGCACCGCCGGCCAACTTGTCAGGGCCGCATCTACCGGCAATAACAACGCATCCAGCGCATCCCGGCCACCCTGCTCAGCCGCAGCCTGCAGCGCCTCCATATCCAGCATGTTTTCACCCGAAAAGGGTCCCACCTGGGTGCGTCGCAGACAGACCACATGGGCGCCGCAACCCAACGCCTCACCGATATCCTCGGCCAGGGTACGGATATAAGTGCCCTTGCTGCAGTGGACTTCCAGTTCGAACTCCGGCCACTCACAGCCGAGAAGTCGGATCTCATGGATGGTCACGCGGCGCGGTTTCCGCTCCACCTCGACACCGTCCCGTGCCAGCTTGTAGAGCCGCTCACCCTGATGCTTCAGGGCGGAATACATAGGCGGTACCTGTTCGATCTCGCCAAGGAAACCCTGTAATGCCGCCGACAACCCCTCGGCGGTTACCGCGTCGGTTGGCCGGGTCGCCAGTAGCTCCCCTTCGGAATCGCCGGTGCTGGTGGTTTCGCCCAGTTTGATACGCACCCAATAGCGCTTATCCGCATCCAACAGGAAAGCTGATACCTTGGTGGCCCCACCAAAACAGATCGGCAGCAGCCCGGTCGCTAGCGGGTCGAGGCTACCTGTATGTCCCGCCTTACTGGCGTAATAGAGATTCTTGACCTTCTGCAACGCCTTGTTGGAGCTCTCCCCCAACGGTTTGTCAAACAACAGGATCCCCTGGACGTTACGCCCGCGCTGACGTCGGCGTCCCATCAGTCGTCACGCTCATCTTGATCCGGGTGATCCGATTTGACCGCCTGCTCGATCAATGAAGTAAGGCGGCTACCCCGTTCGATCGATTCATCATGGACGAAGTGCAACTCCGGTACGGTACGCATCCGTATCCGCTGCCCCAGTTCGTGGCGCAGCTTGGGAGCCATCTGTTTTAACGCCCTGGTCACTCCCCGTTCATCCAATTCACCGCCCAGGAAGGTGAAATAGACTTTGGCATGGGAAAAATCCCGTACCACCTGCACCGCCTGTATGGTGATCATACCGGTTTTGCGGGTATCAAAACTGCCACGCACCAGCTCCGCCAGCTCACGCTGTATCTGCGCCGCTACCCGGTCGGTTCTCTTAAATTCGCGAGCCATTAATCCGTCCGTTCAGAATCACAGCTGACGGGCAATTTCGGTGCGTTCAAAGACCTCGATCTGATCACCCGGTTTGACATCGTTGTAATTCTTCACGCCGATACCGCACTCGGTACCCGCCTTCACCTCGGAAACGTCATCCTTGAGCCTTCTCAGTGACTCCAGTACGCCCTCGTAAATCACCACATTTTCACGCAGTACGCGAATCGGGTTGTTACGCTTGACGACACCTTCCACCACCATACAACCGGCAATCGCACCGAGTTTGGAGGAACGGAATACATCGCGCACCTCGGCCAGGCCGACGATCTCTTCCCGCACTTCGGGCGACAACAGACCGGACAACGCTTTCTTCACATCATCGATCACCTCATAGATGATGCTGTAGTAACGGATATCCAGGCCACGGTCTTCTGCTGCGCGCCGCGCTGCCGCATCGGCACGCACATTAAAGCCGATGACAAAGGCATCCGAAGTGGCCGCCAGGTTGATGTCCGTCTCATTGATGCCACCCACAGCGGAGGCGACCACCTTGACCTTTACTTCATCGGTAGAGAGTTTCAGCAGCGATTCACGCAACGCCTCGACACTACCTTGAACATCGGCCTTGATGATCAGATTGATCACCCCGACATCACCTTCGGTCATCTTGGAGAAGAATTCATCCAGCTTGGCGGCTTTCTGTGCGGCCAGCCGGTTATCACGATTGGTCTCTTGACGCACGGAAGCCAGCTCACGCGCCTTACGTTCATCCGCTACGGCGATCACCTCGTCGCCCGCGTTGGGAACGCCGGAGAGGCCGAGCACTTCGACAGGAATGGAGGGGCCAGCCGATTCGATGGGCTGCCGATTTTCATCCAGCAACGCCCGCACACGACCAAACTCCTGGCCACACACCAGCATATCGCCCTTCTTCAGGTTACCCGACTGAACCAGAATCGTCGCAACCGATCCGCGCCCCTTGTCCAGGCTGGACTCGACCACGATACCGCGTGCCGGACCATCCTGCACAGCGGTCAACTCCAGAACCTCTGCCTGCAGCAGAATGGCATCCAGCAGACTATCAACTCCGTCACCGGTCTTGGCAGAGACCTCAATGAATTGGGTATCACCACCCCAATCCTCCGGAATCACCTCATGCTGGGAGAGTTCCTGCTTCACCCGGTCCGGGTTGGCCTCCGGTTTATCCATCTTGTTGATAGCGATAATCATCGGCACACCGGCCGCCTTGGAGTGTTGTATCGCTTCGATAGTCTGCGGTTTGGCGCCATCATCGGCCGCCACAACTAGCACGACGATATCCGTCACTTTAGCACCACGCGCACGCATGGCAGAAAACGCCGCGTGCCCCGGGGTATCCAGAAACGAAATCATGCCGCGATCGGTCTCTACGTGATAAGCACCGATATGCTGGGTAATACCACCAGCCTCTCCTGCCGCCACGCGGCTGCTTCGGATATAATCCAGCAGCGAGGTTTTTCCGTGATCGACGTGCCCCATGATGGTGACAACCGGTGCCCGATGCACCAGTTCACCCTGGACTTCGTCCAGTGAACTCATCACCTGGGCCTCGATACTGTCATCCTTTTTGGTGACCGCCACATGACCCATTTCCTCAACCACCAGGGTTGCCGTATCGTGGTCCAATGGCTGGTTGATGGTGACCATCATGCCCATCTTCATCAATTCCTTGATGACGGCAGCGGCCTTGATAGACATCTGGGACGCCAATTCAGCAGCGGTAATACTCTCCGGTACCACCACTTCCCGCACTACCGGCGCAGTCGGCTTTACAAAGCCGTGCTGGGAATCCGATTGTGCCGATCCGGTCTTGGCGCGGCCAGCCTTCCCTTTACGCCGTCCCCGCTTCTCGGCCGATACGTGCAGCTTTTTGCGGCTGTCGCTGTCATCATCGTCACGACCACGACCGACATGGGCACGCGTCTCTTTTTTGTGTCCACTCCGCTTGGCCGGACGCTCTTCTGTCGGTGGCACCGGAATCACTTCAGGTTCTATAGGCGTGGCAACCTTCGCCTCTTCTTTGGGCTTGCTCTCACGACCTTCGGTCGCTTCGCGCGTCTGGCGCTCTTGCTCTTCCAACAAGCGCGCCGCTTCCAGTTTGGCTTGGCGCTGCTTCTCTTCCTCTTCGCGCAAACGCGCCTCTTCTTCCAGGCGCTTGTTCTCTTCTTCTTTGACCTTGTCCAGTTCCGAGCGTCTCAACGCCTCCTCGGCATCACGCCGAGCCTGGTCTTCGGCCGCTATCTGCTGCCGCTTGGTCGCTTGTTCATCCAACGCTTTGCGTGCCGCCTCGGCGTCCTGCAGCGTCTTCTCATCCTCACTGGCGCTACCGCGCTTCACGTAGGTGCGCTTGCGCCGAACTTCGACACTGACGGTCTTTCCCGCCGTCCGGGTAGCGCCCCGGCTGCCGGGACCACGACCGCCGGTTGCCGGCTGTTGCAGCTCGCTGACCGTTTTGCGCTTCAGGGTGATTTTCCGAGGGCCGCCGGCAGTTGCGTCATCGTCCTTCTTGCCATGACTCTCCCGCAGATGCCCTAACAGCTTCGCCTTTTCCGAAACACTGATCAGATCTTCAGCGCTTTTTTTCATTACACCCGCATCTTTTAGCTGGGTAAGCAGGCGCTCTTCTGCAATTCCGACATCTTTTGCGAGCTGCCTTACCGTTACATCACTCATAGGATAGTACCTCCGGCAACCTTAGCTCTGCTGCTCATCTGCAAACCAGGGGGCGCGTGCAGCCATGATCAGCTGTGCCGCCTTCTCCTCGTCCATACCATCAATAACCATCAATTCGTCAACCGACTGTTCAGCCAGATCTTCCATGGTAATAATCCCACGGCTTGCCATCTCATAAGCCAGATCTGAATCCATCCCCTCCATGCCAAGCAGGTCTTCCGCCGGTCCCTCACCCATCGCTTCCTCTTTGGCAATCGCCTGGGTCAGCAGAATCTCCTTTGCCCGCTCTCTCAGGGCATCGACAATCTCCTTGTCGAACTCTTCAATCTCCAACATTTCGCTGATCGGCACATAAGCCACCTCGTCCAGCGTGGTAAACCCTTCCTGTACCAGAATCATCGCCACTTCTTCGTCAACATCCAGTTGCCGCATGAAGTTTTCCACGAACTCACGTATTTCAGCCTCACTCTGAGCTTCAGCATCGGCTTCGTTCATGACATTCAATTCCCAACCGGTCAGCTCACTGGCCAGCCGCACATTCTGGCCACCACGCCCAATAGCCTGGGAGAGGTTTTCTTCACTGACCGCGACGGTCATGCTGCCGGAATCCTCATCTACAACGATAGAGGCGACATCGGCCGGCGACATGGCGTTGATGACAAACTGGGCAGGATTATCATTCCATAAGATAATATCCACCCGCTCGCCATTCAATTCATTGGAGATAGCCTGCACACGCGAGCCGCGCATGCCGACACAGGCGCCGACCGGGTCGATGCGCTGGTCATTGGTCTTGACCGCAATCTTGGCGCGCAACCCCGGATCCCGGGCGGCGCCCTTAATCTCGATGAGCCCTTCGCCAACCTCCGGCACCTCCAGCTTAAACAATTCGATCAGCAGCTCAGGACAACTGCGGCTGACAAACAGCTGCGGGCCCCGCTGTTCGGAACGCACATCGTAGAGGTAACCACGAACCCGGTCGCCGGTGCGTACCGGTTCGCGTGGAATCATCTGGTCGCGCAGCACGATCGCCTCGGCATTGCCGCCAAGATCCAGCGTCACGTTACCGCGATCCACCCGTTTCACTATACCGGTCACCAACTCACCGATGCGCTCCTGATAGGCCTCAACCACCTTGGCCCGTTCCGCTTCCCGTACCTTCTGCACAATCACCTGTTTGGCAGTCTGGGCAGCGATTCGACCGAAGGCGATCGACTCCATGGGCTCTTCAATGAAATCACCCACCTGGAGATCCGGATTCGTCTTGCGCGCATCGGCCAGCAGGATCTCCTTCTCCGGATTGAGCTCTTCGCCCTCTTCCACCTCTTCAATCACTTCCCAGCGGCGGAAACTGGTGTAGTCGCCGGTCACACGATCGACCTGAACGCGCACACCGATATCGCCCCCGTGTTTTTTCCGGGTCGCAGACGCGAGTGCATACTCGATCGCCTCGAAAATGATCTCTTTTTCAATATCCTTTTCGTTGGACACGACATCAACGACAAGCAGAATCTCTTTATTCATCTGTCTCAACCCAATCAAAATTCAGGCACTAATCGCGCTCTATCAATCAAATCCAGCGGCAGGGCGGTCTCTTCACCGTCCACAACCACCAGGACCTTGCCATCCTGCAGACCTTTCAGCACGCCTTCAAAGCGACGCCGCTCATGCAGTTTTGTGCGTAACCGGACATTGATTTTCTGACCGGCAAATCGCACATAATCCTTTTCAAAAAACAACGGTCTATCCAGACCTGGCGAGGAGACCTCAAGGCTGTAGTTCTCCTTGATCGGGTCCTCCACGTCCAAAACACCACTGACCTGATGACTGACTACAGCGCAATCATCCACGCTGATCCCGTCTTCATGATCAATATAGATCCGCAACAGTGACCCGCCCCTTCCCTGACTCAGGTACTCCACGCCGACCAGCTCATAGCCAAGAGGCTCAACCGCCCCCCGGACAATTTCAATCAAACTTTCTGATGCGCCAGCCATACTCGTAGATAAAAAACCAGAAACAAAAAAAGGGCCATTGGCCCAAGAATAATCAGGTGGCTGGCTGTTGGCCGGCGACACCAATAAAAAAACCCCAAACGGGGTCCTTCTTAACGCAATGAATTTACTGACTTTTCACTGCAAACAGCCATCACGGCTACCGAATCGCGCTGATTATACCCGCGACATCCCCGTCATGCAATCGGGGGAAGATAAACAACTTGGCGGGACAGCGGACCCAGCAACGGTCCGGCGACACGACAATCTTCGCGTACCCCACCATTTTCCGAACCTGGTGTCTGACTATCACGCGTGATGATAAGCTCAGAAAACCGTCTCTTACCTTCACATCCAATAAAAGTGTGTTAGATTTCTCAAGACCATATAAACAAACAGGTAATTTAGGGATGGTCAAAAGGACTGACTGGTCGGGATTGCTGCTGCTGATGTTGTCCCTAATCAGCAGCCCCTCCGCTTTCAGTGCAGCCCTGGATGCCGGCCAGGAAAAACCCACTCCAACCATCATCGTTTATAACGAGGGCAACCCCCCACTCAAATACCGGGACGAAAATGGGGAAGCGGCCGGCATCTTGATGGATATCTGGAAGCTTTGGTCCACCAAAACAGGCATTCCAGTCCAATTCGAGGCATTACCCTGGGATCAAACCCTGCAAGCCGTCAAGGACGGCACCGCCGACATTCATGCGGGACTGTTTTTCACCAAAGAGAGGGATCGGTTTCTGGATTATGCGGACTACCCGCTACTGGAACTCGATTATCACTTTTTTCACCATCGATCGATCAGTGGCATTCAAAAGCTGGAAGACTTGATCGGACTACAAATCGGGGTGCCAAAAGGCTATACCGAAACCTTCATGCGGCAGCGCCTGCCGCATGCGGCATTCGTGGTCTATGACAACTTCCCCAAACTCTACGCCGCCGCTGACCGGGGAGAAATCAAGGCATTCATCTCTCCCGGCATAAACTACCGTTACCATTTGAAGCATACCGGCAAAAGTTCCAACTTTATCTATTACCCGGAAAAGCCGGTCTATACCCGCACCTACCTGGGGGCCGTGCAGCAAGGGAACCAGGCGCTGCTGAAGCAGCTGAATCAAGGGCTAAAGGCCATCACGACCGAAGAACGCGCTGACATCGAAACGCGCTGGCTGGGCAGCAATCAAACCGATACCCAGGACGTCATCACCATCGTAAACCGGCGGGATATGCCGCCCTTCAGTATGTTTGACGAAGAGGGCGAACCCACCGGCATTCTGAATCAGCTCTGGCAAGAATGGGCCCATAAAACCGGCAACAAAGTGGCCTTCCGATTACTGGAAGAGAGCCAGTCCCTCAACCGTGTGGCAAAGGGGCAAGCGGATATCAGCGGTTCGATCTACTACCCTGCCGATCTACCATCCGGCCTGCAACTTTCCGACCCGCTGCTTGAAATACCGGTCTTTCTATACAGCCTGGCCGGCACGGATACCGCGCCAGACGCCGATAGTGCTGTATTCGGCTACACCCAGGTGAGCATTCCAAGCCAACTCGCCAACCGCTATTCGCCGTCCCAGCTACGTCTCTACAATGACACCAGAGAGATGATCCGAGCCGTAGAACAAGGCCAAATCCAGGGTTTCATCAGTGATGAGATATCCGCCGACTACGCGTTACTCCAATCCGGCAAAGCCGGGCAATACCGACACACCCATACCCCCCTGTATACGGCGGCTATCACCGCCGCTCTCCGCCGTCATGACCAAGCGCTGCTGAAGTCGGTCAACCAGGGTATCCACGCCATCGAATACCAAACCAAGATCGTCGCCATTCAGCAGTGGCTGGGGGCGCAATGGGATAGCGCTGAAGACCGATCAGGTATCGATCTAACCAATGACCAGATCGCCTGGCTTGCACAACACCCTAATATCGATATCGGTGTAGATGGAAACTGGCCACCGATCGATTACATTGATGAGACGGGGCGCCATAAGGGTATTGCTGCCGACTACCTCGCTCTATTGGAAAAGCGTCTGGGTATCAAATTTACCCCCTCAACGGGCCCCACGTTCAAACAGATGCTGAATAAAGTCATGCAGGGTGAACTGAAAGTGGGCGCGACCATCACCCGCAAACCGGAACGGGAAGAGAAACTCCTATTCAGCGAGCCGTTTACTCAGATTCAGAAGGTCATCATCTCGAATGGAAACGCCTCCCCGCCCTATCGCACGATCGAATCCCTTTATGACAAGACAGTGGTAATCGAAAACGGCTTTGCCACCATGCGGCAGTTACAGGAGCAACACCCGAGAATCCATCTCAAACCGATGGATTCAACGTTGGAAGCGCTTCGGGAACTGGCCTGGGGGAAGGCCGATGCGTACGTTGGAAATATGGCGGTGGCGCAATGGCTGATCCGAAAACACCAACTGAGTAATTTGATTATCAGCGGGGATCCCGGACTCGGAGCCGCACCACAGAACTTCGCCGTCACACGCTCAGATCCTGAATGGGCACCGCTAATTGACATCATCGACAAAGCGCTTGACTCGATTAGCGAGACTGAAAAAACTGAGATAGAGAGCCGATGGCTCAGTTCACAATACACCGCCAATTTGCCGGCTCGAAAACGTATTGCACTGAGTAAAAAAGAAAAGGTATGGCTGCGCAACCACCGTGAGATCAGGATCGGCATCGACCCCGTATTCCCCCCGGTCGAATACTTTGACAGTGATGGAAAAACCTACCGCGGCATGGCATCAGATGTCATCCAGATCATCGCCAAACAGTTAGATCTGGGCATGACACCCGTTACCGGTATTTCCTGGAAAGAGGTACATAAAAGGATAAAAAAGGGTGAAATAGATCTTCTGCCCGCGGTGACCCAGACACCGCTGAGATCAAAATACCTGGACTTCACCAATCCCTACCTGGAATTTCCCCAGGTGATATTCACTCGAACCGACACCGATTTCTTTTTGAACAACCTGGATGACTTAGTCGGCAGACGGGTGGTGGTAGAAAGTGGCTATGTCACCGAAGAGCGCCTGAACCGGGATTATCCTAACCTCACGACAGTAAAGGTAAGCAATACCATTGAAGCGCTTAAAAAGCTCTCTGCCGGCGAAGTGGATGCCTATGTCGGCAACCTCACCATCGGCAGCTACCTGATTACCGAACACGGCCTCAACAATATCAAAGTTGCCGCCCCGACCCCTTACAGCAATAGCTTGTCTATTGGCGTACGCAAAGATTGGCCCATCCTGCGCGGCATCATGCAGAAAGCTCTCAACAGCATTCAACCGGAAGAGATGGTTGCCATCCGCCAGAAATGGATGAAAATCCGCTATGAGCAGAGCGTCGACTATAAACTGCTGTGGGAAACCGCCGGTGGCGCCCTGATCATTATCATTCTGATTCTGGTCTGGGTGGCACAAATCAGTCGCCAACGCCGGATCGTCTCTGAAGCCAAAGATCAGGCTGTGCAGGCGAGCCGTTTCAAGAGCGAATTCCTGGCCAATATGAGTCACGAAATCCGCACCCCGATGAATGCCATTGTCGGACTTTGCCATCTCACCTCCCGCACCGACTTGAATACCAAGCAGCGGGATTACATCGAAAAAATACAGTTATCAGCCCAGTCGTTGCTATCGATCATCAACGACATTCTCGATTTCTCAAAGATCGAAGCTGGCAAGCTAAAAGTAGAGCATGTCAAATTCGACTTGGAGGACGTGCTACACAATCTGGCTACGCTATCTTCCATTAAAGCGGTGGAAAAGGGTCTCGAGATCGTCTTCGAGCAAGACCAGGACATTCCTACCCAACTCAGGGGGGATCCGTTCCGACTGGGACAGGTACTGTTAAACCTGGTGTCCAACGCCATTAAGTTCACGGAGCAGGGAGAGGTTCTGGTCAAAATCAGCAAGCGCAAACAGGAAGCACAGCAGATATGGCTTCAATTCGATGTCATCGATAGCGGTATCGGTATTTCGAAAGCAAAACAGGGAAGCCTGTTCAATGCCTTCACCCAGGCGGACGGCTCCACGACCCGGAAATACGGAGGTACTGGACTGGGCCTTTCGATCAGCCGGCAACTGGTCAGCCTGATGGGGGGTGAAATAGGCGTGGACAGTACACCTGGTGCCGGTAGCCGCTTCTACTTCACCCTGCCCTTCACCATCGCCGAACCCGTTACCTCACCCAAACTCCTTCCGGACATCCGGGGTATGCGGGTACTGTTAGTGGATGATAATCACACCTCCCTGGAGGTGCTCAGCCATATTCTCGAGTCACTCTCCTTCCACGTCACCGCCTTCGACTCTGGCAGCAAGGCGCTGCACCATCTGCGCCAGACCGACTCCCGCTATGACTTGATCCTACTTGACTGGATTATGCCCGGCATGGATGGAAACCAAGTGGCAAAACAAATCCGCGAATTGGCCACCGAAGGCCAGCCACCCATTATCATTATGGTCACCGCATACGGTCGCGAAATGTCGGAAACCCACCTGGATGAATCGGCACTCGACAGCATTCTGATCAAGCCGATCACCCCGTCACAACTCTTTGACGCCATCATAAAGGCCAAGGCTTCCGAGAATCCTGAACTGGCAGCCGAAGCGGGAATTTCAAGTATTCAGTCATACCAGCCACCGCCACAGCTCAAAGGCGAAGTGCTACTCGTCGAGGACAACCTTATCAATCAACAGGTGGCCAGAGAACTGTTGGAACAAATGGGGCTGACTATAACGATCGCTTCGAATGGAATGGAAGCGGTCGCTGCCGCATCGGAACATCGTTACGATGTGATACTAATGGATATCCAAATGCCGCAGATGGACGGCTATGAGGCGGCTGGTAAAATCCGGAATTTGCCTGAATCAAACACCTTGCCGATCATTGCACTCACCGCCAACGCACTCAGTGGCGATAAGGAGAAAGCACTTGCTGCAGGGATGAACGAGCACGTCCCCAAACCCATAGACCCCGCCGATCTTCACCGAATATTGAGTCAATGGCTACCTATCGACACTGCTATTGAAGATAAACCACCGCCCCTCACCGTCAGCGAACAAGAGATCACTGATCTCCAGGAGCGCTTACCCGGCATCAATGTCAAAGCGGGAATCGCCAGGGTCGGTGGCAATCGTGAGCTGTATGAAAAGCTCGCTCGACAGTTCTATGAAGACCATCAAAACGCCTTGGAGATTTTGCAGGACCAACTCTCCACCTCGGACATCGAAGCGGCAACCCGCACCGTCCACACCATCAAGGGAGTCGCCGGCAACATCGGCGCCAGCAGCTTACAAAGTGCCGCCGCCGAACAGGAAGTCTCTCTGCATCAACAGCATAATGACGGTATCCAGGAAAGCTTCCGCAATGCCTGTGTAGAGATATTCGGTCAGCTATCAACCCTGGCACAGGCCGGTGAAAAAACGCCTCCAGACACGTCTTCTACTGAGCAAGCGGTGGACAACATTAATATCGAACAAGCCGTGGTCGATCTGCGGCAAAAGCTCGATGAAGGCAACGGCAGTAGTCTGAAGCTGGTCCAGACCATCAAAAACCATCTCACTTCTGAACAGGACAAAGCGACCTTCACCCAACTGGAGAAGCAGGTCGCTGACTATGATTTCGAAGACGCAATGGACACGCTGGAACAATGGCATAGAGAACGCTCTTAGCGAACAACAAGGCAAAACGGAATGGACGATAAACCGAGTATCTTAATTGTCGATGACGAGTCTTTTTATCTCGATCTGCTTCTAAGCCTCCTGTTACCTCTATACAAGGTCTCTGTTGCAAAAAATGGCGATCAAGCTATTAAGCGTGCAAACGCCAAGCATCCTCCTATGTTGATATTGCTCGACGTCATGATGCCCGGCATGGATGGCTACCAGGTGTGTGAAAAATTGAAATTGGCCCCCTCCACCAGTGACATCCCCATTGTATTTTTAACCGGAAAAAGTGAAGTGGACGACGAGATTCGCGGCCTGGAGCTGGGTGCCGTGGATTATATATCCAAACCGATTAGCCCTCCGATACTCCTTGCCAGAGTAAAGAATCACCTGGCACTTGCCCAACAGCACATCGCACTGGAGGGGCTGGTGATGGAACGAACCGAGCAAATTGAAAAAACCAAGGATGCCGTTACCTACAGTATGGGTGCACTGGCTGAAGCACGGGATAATGAAACGAGTAATCATCTCAAGCGGACTCAACAGTACGTAAGAATCCTGGCGGAAAAACTGAATCAACATGAATCGTTTCACGGCCATCTAAACGCCAAAACCGTCGATATGATAACAAGTGCCGTGCCCCTGCATGATATCGGAAAAATAGACTTGCCTGACCGCATCCTGTGTAAGCCTTCCAAGTTCTCTGAGGAAGAGAAACTGGAGATGAATAAACATACTCTCTACGGTCGCACTGCACTGGAGAAGGCAGAAAGTGACATAGGTCACATCCCCTATCTTAAGATTGCCAAAGAGATTACCTATTGCCACCATGAACGTTGGGACGGTAGCGGCTATCCAGAAGGCTTGAAGGAAGGAGAGATTCCACTGGCCGCCAGACTGATGGCGGTTGCCGATGTCTATGACGCACTCATCAGTAAACGTCACTATAGAAGAGCCTTCTCCCATGAAGAGGCTGTTACCTACATAGAGAACAATAGTGGGGCTCATTTCGATCCCCTGCTTGTGGAAATCTTCAAACACACCCATGAAGAGTTTAATGCTATTGCAAACCGTTATACTGACAGCAATCCCGGATAGCGGTGCGGTCGATAAGCATAACCCGCTATAGTTGAAGGGGTCGTAATCCAGACAGAGGTGTTGAGCAAATATGACCGAAACAAGACCTAAAATTTTGATCGTCGACGACGAGACATTCTACATAGATGTCTTAATGAATCTGCTGCAAGACGATTATCACATTACGGTTGCCAAAGACGGTAAAACCGCACTCAAGCGCATATCGGAAAACTCTCTACCAGATTTGGTCCTGTTGGATATACTCATGCCCGGCATGGACGGTTATGAAGTGTGCAAACAGATAAAAAAACTGACCCAGCCCCACTACGTGCCCGTCATTTTCCTCACCGTCAAAGGTGAAGTGGAAGATGAAATCAAGGGTTTCGAATTAGGTGCTGCTGATTACATCAGCAAACCCTTTAGCCCGCCTATTGTCAAAGCGCGTGTTCGATCCCAAATCAACCTCGCCAACCACCAGCACTTGCTGGAGAGAGTGATTTCAGAGCGTACGGAGGAGATCGCCCGTACCCGCGATGTCGCCATCTATTGTATGGCATCCCTGGCTGAGACCCGCGATAACGAAACCGGCAAACACATTCAACGAACCCAATCCTATGTAAAAGCGCTGGCAACTCAGTTAAAGGCGCATCCCAAATTCAAAAACTATCTTGACGAAGAACGTATAGAACTGCTCTACCGGGCAGCACCTTTACACGATATTGGAAAAGTCGGCGTACCTGACCGGGTTCTGCTAAAACCCGGCAAATTGGATGAGGCCGAATGGCATGAAATGAAGCGCCACACCGAATACGGACTTAACGCCATTGAAAACGCCGAGAAAGAATTGGGCAACACGCCACTGCTGGATGTCGCCAAGACCATCGCCTACACGCACCACGAACGTTGGGATGGGACTGGATATCCGTCTGCGCTGAAGGGAGATGATATTCCAATAAGCGGGAGATTGATGGCACTGGCGGATGTCTACGATGCACTGATCTCAAAACGCGTCTATAAAGAGGCGTTTTCCCACGAAAAAGCGGTAGAGATTATCAGCCAGTCAAGCGGAACCCATTTCGACCCGGATGTGGTTGAAGCCTTCATGGTGCAGGAACAGACATTCAAGAGTATCGCCGAGAGATTGAAAGACCGGGAAAACGGCAGCGACTAGCTTACTCCGGCACATACTACTCAACCCCAACCAGAGTGGTCAGTGGCCTCTGCTAGCCGGCGGGGTCGAGTTATCGCTATCCGACTTACCGTATTCGGCTCTTTCTAAACAAGCTTGTTCAGCTTGTTCGGACACCCAAGGTTCGAGAATATTTTAATCGGGAACAAAAAGACCGCACTGAGCGACCCTTTTCTTGTTTGGTAGCGGGGGCAGGATGACTCGCGCATTCGCGCTCGTGCAGCGCGCCTACGGCGCTAGTCGAACCGGACTGTTTGATGTCGTAGGTTCGAATGCGTTCTATTCAGGCACAAAAAAGGGCCGCACTAAGCGACCCTTTTTATATTTGGTAGCGGGGGCAGGATTCGAACCTACGACCTTCGGGTTATGAGCCCGACGAGCTGCCAGACTGCTCCACCCCGCATCTGGTGGCGCAGATGATACGCACATGAAATAGGTTTGACAACCCCCTTCCCCTTTTAAATATTTGGCTTGGCTTAATCGCCTGGGATTTGGCTGCCTGACTGCAGAAATGGCGCATGCCACTAAGAGAAAGCCCCGCCGGGAAGACAGGGCTTTGGGTAATTTTTACTTAATTCTACGCCTGCACCTTAACCTAACGCTGTCGCGCAGAGGGAGAGCAGACCCGCCGGGAACATACCCAAGACCAGCATGGCAAGGCCGTTCACCGTCAGCGCAATTTGGGTATCCACACCAGCCGTCAACGGAGTCGAATCCAGCGGCTTGTCAAAATACATCAGCTTGATGATGCGCAGATAGTAGAAAGCGCCGATGATAGAGAAGAATACGCCTACCAGCGCCAACCAAGTCATATCCACGCTGACAACCGCTTCCAGAACAAACATCTTGGCAAAGAAACCAACCGTAGGCGGCACACCCGCCATAGAGAACATGACCAGTAGCATCATGCCGGCAAACCAGGGGCTACGCTCGTTCAAGCCTTTGTAGTCGTCCAGGTTTTCCGCTTCGAAACCACGCCGGCTCAACAGCATGACGATACCGAAGGCGCCAAGCGCCATAATAGCGTAGACGATGCTGTAGAACATGGCGGCAGTATAGCCCTTGCTGGTACCGGCAAGAATACCGATCAGGATAAAACCGACATGGGAAATGGTCGAATAGGCCAACATGCGTTTGATGTTGCTTTGGGCGATGGCAAACACGTTACCCACACCCATGGAGAGAATAGCCAGGATCACCAACATGTACTGCCAGTCACCATGCAACCCACCAAGCCCATCAACCAGCATGCGCATCGCCAACGCGAAAGCAGCAATCTTGGGGGTACTGCCAAGGAAGGTGACCACGGCAGTCGGTGCCCCCTGATAAACATCCGGCACCCACATATGGAACGGCACGGCGCCAAACTTGAATGCCAGACCGATCACGACGAACACCAAGCCGAATACCAGCACCATTTTATTGACGTCGGGGTTGGCCAGTCCTTCGCCAATCGCCTGAAAACCGATGGAACCGGTAGCACCATAGATCATGGAGATACCGTACAGCAACATACCGGAAGCCAGCGCACCCAGCACAAAGTATTTCATTGCCGCCTCGGAGGCGTCGGCAGAATCCCGATTGAAAGCGACCAAAGCGTAGAAAGAGAGGGCCAGCAATTCCAATCCAAGATAGACAGTCAGGAAGCTATTGGCCGACACCATCACCATCATGCCGAGTACCGCAAACAGACCGAGGACATAAAACTCGCCTTTAAACAGATCGCGATCGCGCAGATACTCTTTGGAATAGAGGAAAGCCCCGGCACTGATGATAAAGATAGCGATCTTGAGTATGTCACTCATACCATCCCTGACCACGCTACCGTCAAATACAATGCGTGTTTCCGCCGGCGCCGTCAGCAGGGTGACAACGATGGCCAGTAGTAGGCTGATTTGTGTCATGCCATAACTGATTACCCGTTGATCCTCTTTTAGAAACAGATCCACCACCAGGACCACACAGGCCGCGATCAAGATGAAGATCTCCGGTAATACCGGTATCAGGCTGGATGTATCAAATTGCATCGAATCTCACCAATTCCTTAATTAGGGCCGGTTAGGGTATTTTTGTTACAGCAATATGTTTCAACAGGTTGACGATAGAGGCATCCATCACCTCTACCAGCGGCGCGGGCCAGAGTCCGAGAATCAACACGGCTGCCGCCAAGGAGCCCAGTATCAGGAGCTCACGACCGTTGATATCGCTAAGCGCCGCTACTTTGTCATTGCCGACCGCGCCAAAGACAACCCGCTTAACCATCCACAGGGTATAGGCGGCGCCGATAATCAGTGTGGTAGCCGCCAGGAATGCAAACCAGAAGTCGGCGCGGAAGCTGGCCAGGATCACCATGAACTCACCGACAAAACCTGAGGTACCGGGTAGTCCGGCATTCGACATGGCAAAGAACACCATGAAGCCGGCAAAGATCGGCATGGTGTGGACCACACCGCCGTAATCGGCGATCTGGCGACTGTGAATACGGTCATACAATACGCCGACACAGAGGAACATTGCGGCAGAGATGAAGCCGTGGGAAACCATCTGCACCATGCCGCCTTCCATACCCAGTGCAGCGCCTCCCTGGGCGGTACTGTTCTGGGCGATGATGAACACAATAAAGAAACCGAGGGTGACAAAACCCATATGGGCGATGGATGAATAGGCGATCAGCTTCTTCATGTCCTGCTGGACCAGCGCGACAAAGCCGATATACACCACCGCGATCAACGATAGGGTGATAATCAGCCAATCCAGGTGGCTGCTGGCATCTGGTGTGATGGGAAGGCTGAAACGCAAGAAACCGTAGCCACCGATCTTCAGCATGATCGCCGCCAGAATTACCGAGCCACCGGTAGGTGCCTCTACGTGGGCATCCGGCAACCAGGTGTGGACCGGCCACATCGGCACCTTGACCGCAAAGGCCATCAGGAAGGCAATAAAGATCAATATCTGTACATCCAGACCCATTTTCAGATCGTGGAAGGCGAGGATATCGAAGCTGCCGGCCTGGAAGTACATGTAGATCAACGCAACCAGCATGAATACCGAGCCAAAAAAGGTGTAGAGGAAGAACTTGATGGTCGCATATACCCGGTTCGGTCCGCCCCAGACACCGATAATCAAGAACATCGGAATCAGCATCGCTTCCCAGAACACGTAGAACAGCATGGCATCCAGCGCAGAGAAGACGCCCACCATGACGCCCTCCATAATCAGGAACGCGGCCATATAGTGCGAGGGCTTGTACTGGATCACTTCCCAGCCGGCAATAATGACAAAAATCGAGATAAAGGTTGTCAGGATGATCAGCGGCATGGAGATGCCATCCACACCCAGGTAATACTCGATTTTGAACAGCTCAATCCAGGGCGCACGCTCAACAAACTGCATGCCGGCAGTCGTAGAATCAAAACCCGAATAGAGCGGTAAACTCACAAGAAACGTGAGGATCGCAACGGTCAGTGCCGTCCAGCGGGTGGCGTTGGCTGCCTTGTCTCCACTTGCGAGAACCAGAAAGCCACCAACGATTGGCAACCAGATGGTCAAACTGAGAATGGGCCAGTCTGCTAACATGCGATGCGTCCTACCTTTCTTAAGCGATCACGAACCAGGTCAGCAAAACAAGCAGACCCAGAATCATGGCAATTGCGTAATGGAAGAGATAACCGGTTTGGATGTGGCGCACCCAGCCAGCGAAGCGGCCGATCGATCGAGCCGAGCCGTTGATGATCAAACCATCAATCAGCCCTCTGTCACCCAAGCCCCACAATAGGTTGCCGATACCCCGACTTCCTCCGGCAAACAGCGCCTGATAGGTCTCGTCAAAACCGTATTTCTTATCCAACATCTGGTAGATGCCGACGCTCTCGAAGCGTTTCTTCCAAGCCTCGGCCAGTGCCGGTTTCTTGATATAGAAGATAAAGGCAACCGCCACACCGGAGGCCGCCAACAGGGTCGGCAGACCAAAGATACCGTGGGTAAAGAAGGCCCAGGTTCCATGGAAACCGATCTCTTCCAGGGTGTTGTGTTCCGGCAGCACGAAGATGGCATCCTTGAACCACTCACCGAACACCATATCACCCACCGTAAACATACCGATAAACAGTGATGGAACAGCCAGCAGCATCAACGGCACGGTAACCACCAGGGGTGACTCGTGCAGGTGTGCCGCCGCATGCTCATCACGGGGTCCGTTGCCATGAAATACCAGGAAGTACATCCGGAAGCTGTAGAGCGCGGTAATGAAGACACCCGAAACGACAGCAAAGTAAGCATAGCTTGAGCCAGAGATGGTCGAGTGATGCACCGCCTCGATAATTGCGTCTTTCGAGAAGAAACCGGATGAACCCGGCAAACCGATCAACGCCAGTGAGCCGATCAGCGAGGTGATCCAGGTAATCTTCATGTACTTGCGGATACCACCCATATTGCGGATATCCTGATCATGGTGCATGCCGATAATCACGGAGCCGGCGGCCAGGAACAGCAGCGCCTTGAAAAAGGCGTGGGTCATCAGATGGAACACACCAGCCGCATAAGCGGAGACACCGAGCGCCACCATCATGTAGCCAAGCTGTGACAGGGTGGAGTAGGCCACAACCCGTTTGATGTCATTCTGCACCACGCCGATCAAACCGGTAAACAGGGCCGTCGTGGCACCGATCACCAGCACGAAGGTCAGCGCCGTTTCGGACAGCTCGTAGAGCGGTGACATACGCGTCACCATAAACACACCGGCGGTCACCATGGTGGCGGCGTGGATCAGGGCGGAAATGGGTGTCGGACCTTCCATCGAATCGGGTAGCCACACATGCAGCGGTACCTGTGCCGATTTACCCATAGCGCCGATGAACAGACAGATACAGATCACCGTCATCAACGACCAACCGCTGTCGCCCAGCAAGGTAATCTGCGTATCCGCCAATCCCGGTGCCAGTTTGAACACCTCGGCGTAATCCAGGCTATTGGTATACATTGCTACCGCAGCGATCCCCAGAATAAAACCGAAGTCGCCAACACGGTTGACCAGAAATGCCTTCAGATTGGCAAACACGGCCGTTTCCCGCACCGACCAGAAACCGATCAACAGATAGGAGACCAAGCCCACCGCTTCCCAGCCAAAGAACAGCTGCAGGAAGTTGTTGGACATCACCAGCATCAGCATGGAGAAGGTGAACAGCGAGATGTAGCTGAAGAAGCGCTGGTAGCTATTGGTGCCGGCCAGGCTGGTCTTCGGCCAGTTCTCTTCGTCATGCGCCATGTAGCCGATGGTATAGATGTGCACACAAAATGACACAAAGGTCACCACTACCATCATCATGGCGGTCAATTGGTCGATCAGAAAACCGACCTCCATGCGGATACCGTCGCTGACCATCCAGGTATAAACGCTGCCGTTGTAAATCTCTGTGGTGCCGTTGATAAACTGCAGCAACACGTAAAAGGACAACAGCATGGAGAAGCCGACGCCGCCGCTGGTAATCCAATGCGCACCGGCACGACCGATCCGCGAGCCCAAAAAGCCGGCGATGATTGCGCCAATCAGGGGCGCCAGCACGATAAGGAGATATATCTTTTCCATGCTTAACCCTTGAGAGTATCCAAATCTTCAACGTTAATGGTGCGCTTGTTACGGAACAGCACCACAAGAATAGCCAAGCCGATGGCCGCCTCGGCGGCAGCAACGGTCAAGATAAAGAATACGAACACCTGACCGGCGGAATCGCCAAGAAAATGGGAAAAAGCGATAAAGTTCATATTTACCGCCAGCAACATCAGTTCCACGCACATAAGCAGAATGATGACGTTCTTCCGGTTCAGGAAAATACCCGTCACGCTGAGCGAAAACAGTATTGCGCCGAGTATGAGATAGTCTGAAAGTGCAATCATGTCGGCTCCAATCAATCCTCTACATCCATCTTGATCACCCGTAAGCGATCAGCCTTTTTCACGCGTACCTGCAAAGACGGATTCTGATACTTAGTCTCGGGACGTTTGCGCATGGTCAAACCGATTGCGGCGATAATGCCAACCAGCAAAATAACCGCGGCAACTTCAAACGGGTACATATAGACGGTGTAGAGCACGCTACCCAGCTCTTCCGTGTTGTTGTAGTTCGCCGCGTGCGCCGCTGGTGCAGCAACTATGTCGAGACCGAAGTTGCCCGGACCGACAACCAGGAAAATTTCGATCGCCATCACCAGCGCTACCAAGGCGCCGACCGGCATATATCGGATAAAGCCAGCCCGCAAGGTGGCCACATCGATATCCAGCATCATCACCACAAACAGGAACAACACCATGACCGCGCCGACGTAGACAAGAATCAGCACAATGGCGAGAAACTCAGCCTCAGCCAACAACCAGATGCCGGCACTGGAGAAAAACGCCAGCACCAGAAACAGCGCCGAGTGCACGGGATTGCGCCGGGTGATGACCATAGTCGCGGCAAACACCAGGATCGCAGCGAATAGATAAAAGACAAACTTCTCGAATGTCATGGGTTAGTCCAGTCTCAGTTTTTAAAAACCACTATTACCGATATTTGCCGTCTGCACGGATGCAGGCAGCCAACGCCGGTTCATGTTTGTCACCATTAGCCAGCAGCTTTTCCTTGGTCATAACGGCATCCTGCCGGCTTTCAAAGTGGTACTCGTAAATCGGTGTCTCAACGATAGCGTCGACCGGGCAAGCTTCCTGGCAGTAACCACAGAAGATGCACTTAAACAAGTCAATGTCATACCGGGAGGTACGGCGAGATCCATCCGGTAGTGGTGGCGATACCTCAATGGTGATCGCTACCGCCGGGCAAGTTGCCTCACACAGTTTGCAGGCGATGCAGCGCTCCTCACCGTTCTCGTAGCGGCGCAGCGCATGCAAACCGCGAAAACGCGGGGATATCGGTGCCTTCTCTTCCGGATATTGAACCGTAAACTTCTTTTTGAACATGTATCCGCCGGTCACCCTCAACCCCTTGAGGAGCTCCAGCATGGCCAGACTTTTGATGTAATCGCGTAGCATTTTCATCTTTCATCCAACCTCAGCTAAACCAGGCGAAACGGTAGACGACCATCAGCCCGACCACCAGAATCCAGACGATGGTGATCGGAATAAAGACCTTCCATCCCAAGCGCATGATTTGGTCATAGCGATAACGCGGGAATGTGGCGCGGAACCAGAGGAAGAAGAAGCCGGCGAAAGCCGTCTTCAGGAACAACCAATGGATGCCGTCACCCAGCAGGAACACACCATCCACCCAACTGGCGGGCAGCGGTGACAACCAACCACCCAGGAACAGCAATGCTGTCAGGGCGGAGATCAGAATCATGTTTGCGTACTCGCCGAGGAAGAATACCGCGAACGGCATGCCGGAATACTCGACATGGAAACCAGCCACAATCTCCGATTCACCTTCCGCTACGTCAAACGGCGCACGGTTGGTCTCGGCCACACCGGAGATAAAGTAGATCAGGAACAGTGGAAACAGCGGCAACCAGAACCAGCCGAAGATACCGGCTTCGCTCTGCTGGGCACGGACAATCTCACCCAGATTCAGACTACCGGCGGCAACCAGCACACCAACCAGGGCAAAGCCCATAGCGATTTCGTAGGCCACGATCTGGGCGGCGGAACGCATCGCCCCCAGGAAGGCATACTTCGAGTTCGACGCCCAACCGGCGATGATCACGCCATATACACCGATGGAGGTGAGGGCCAGGATATACAGCAGTCCGGCATTCAGGTCCGCCAGCACCAGACCGTCGGAAAAAGGCATCACGGCCCAGGCGGCGAGAGCCGGACCCAGCGTCAGCAACGGCGCAATCAGGAACAGGGTTTTATTGGCCTTGGTCGGGATTACGATCTCTTTGAACATCAGCTTGACGGCGTCGGCGATCGGCTGCAGCCAACCCTTGGGCCCGACACGATTGGGGCCGATACGCACTTGCATATAACCGATGAGCTTGCGCTCCGCGTAGGTAAAGTAGGCTACACAGAGCATCAGCGGTGCAACGATCACCACGATTTTGATCAGGATCTGCAGGACGATCAGGTTTTCGCCAAGCCATTCCCAGAGAGTCATCAATGATTCCATCGTTTAAACCTTCTCCAGGGTCACTTCACCAAACTGGGCGCCAAGCGTTTCCGTACCGGCCAGTGCGGCGGGTATGCGAACGCAACCGTTTGGTATGTTGGGGTCAATGAATACCGGCAGTTGGGTGCGCTGGCCATCTTGAACAGCAATGGCCGACTTGCCAGCCGCCAGACCGAGTCTGGACGCCTCGTCACTATTGATATAGATACCAGCCGTAATGGCATCGCGGGTTTTCTGCAGTGACGCAGCGTGCCGCACCAGCGGATCCAGCGCGTAGATCGGCACATCACCGATACGCTGCAAGCCACCGTTTGCGGTTAACACCGTCTGCTCGGCGTTGTCGGTGACACTGTTGTCCGGCGTCACGCCATCCGTCAACGCCTGAATCTCCGCCAGTACTTCGTCGGAGCTGACATAGTCAAACCCGGCCACTTCCAGCAGATTGCCCAGCACACGCAGGACCTTCCAGGCCGGACGCGTGTTGCCGCTCGGCGTGATGGCACCCGTAAAGGATTGCCGAATACCGGCTGCGTTGACATAGCTGCCGGAGGTTTCGGCAAACACGGCCGTCGGCAACAAGACATCGGCCGCCGCATCCAGGTCAGCACTTCTGTAAGCGGTCAACGCCACCACAAAATCGGCTTGATCAAAGGCAGCCTGGGCCTTCGCCGGGTGCCACAGATCCAGTCCCGGCTGAATGCCCATCAACAGATAGGCCTTGCGCGGCTGCGCCAACATGGCCTGTGCATCATGACCGGTGGCAGCCACCGCACCGACCAGATATGCGCCGACGCTGTTGGCCGCTTCCGGCAGATAACCCAGCGTCACATCGCACGCCTTGGCAATCGCATTTGCCAGCGAACGTAACACAGCAAAGTCTCCGTGTGCGGTCGCCAGATTACCCAGTAGCACCGTACCCTTTGCAGCCGCTTTCAAATTGTCGGCGATAGCCTGATGCTGAGGGGAAACCGTCGCCTGATCGATCAGCGCGCCGTTGGCACCCGCCGCCTTGGCGACCGCCGCCAATTCATCAAGCATGCCAGAGGGAGTGGTGACCTGTTGCTGGGCAACGTAATTCAAATCTATTTCAATCGGATTGATAAAGCTGATCTTGGCTCCTTCCATGGCGGCCTTACGCAGACGGTGAGCCAGAATCGGTTGCTCTTTACGAATATGGCTGCCGATCAGCAAGGCGGCCTCCACCGTTTCCAGCGATTCGATCGACTGTCCCAGCCAAGGCAAACGAGGCGTTTCTCCACGGAAGTCACCCTGACGCAGGCGACTGTCAACCGCTTCACTACCCATTGCCTTAACCAGCTTTTGCGCCAGGAACAACTCTTCCAGGGTGGCATTCGGGGAGAGCAGCGCGCCTACATCTGCACCCGCTGCCTTTAACCCTTTTACGGTTTCCGTCAGCGCTTCGTCCCAACTGACCCGGGTCCACTCGCCGTTCTTTTTGACCATCGGCGTGGTCAACCGATCATCGCTGTAGACACCTTCATAACTGAAACGGTCACGGTCGGAAATCCAACACTCATTGACTGATTCATTATCCTTCGGATGCACCCGAATCAACTCATTGCGACGGACGTGCACATGGATATTGGAGCCCACGGAGTCGTGTGGCGCGATGGTATCGCGTTGAATCAGCTCCCAGGCACGGGCCTTGAACTGAGAAGGCTTGGAGGTGAGGGAGCCCACCGGGCAGACATCGATAATGTTGCCGGAGAGTTCGGAATCCACACTCTTTTCAACATAGGTGCCGATGGTCATGTGCTCACCACGGCCGGTAGCACCCAATTCACGGATACCGGCAATCTCGGCACCAAAGCGCACGCAACGCGTACAATGTATGCAGCGGGTCAAGTCGGTGGTGATCAGCGGTCCGATATCTTTGTCCTTGACGATGCGCTTGCCTTCGACAAAGCGTGAGACATCGCTGCCGTACCCCATCGAGATATCCTGCAGCTCGCACTCACCACCCTGATCACAGATCGGACAGTCCAGAGGATGGTTGATCAGCAGAAACTCCATGGTCCCTTTCTGCGCGGCCAGCGCGACCGGAGAACGGGTAAACACCTTCATCCCGTCGTTGACCGGCGTAGCACAGGCTGGCAACGGTTTCGGCGCGCGCTCCACCTCAACCAGACACATCCTGCAGTTTGCGGAGACGGAAAGTTTCTTGTGATAACAGAAACGCGGGATATCGATGCCGGCAGCGTCGGTCACCTCGATCAGCATCTGACCGGGTTTAGCCTGTATCGCCTTACCATCTATCTCGATTGTAATCGTCTGGTCTTCAGACATTGATTTAGTTCTCTAACCAGTAGCCGTAAATAACGTTCAATACAGGGAATGGCCTCAGCCCACCATGCATTTCTTGTGTTCTATGTGATACTCGAATTCATGCCGGAAGTGCTTCAGCATGCCTTGAACCGGCATGGCTGCCGCATCGCCCAGTGCACAAATGGTGCGCCCAGCAATCTTTTGCGTCACGTCATCCAGCAGTGCCAAATCTTCCGGACGACCCTCGCCCCGTTCGATCCGGCTCACCACCCGATAGAGCCAACCGGTACCTTCTCGACAAGGCGTACACTGTCCGCACGACTCTTCAAAATAGAAGTAGGACATGCGCTCCAGCACCTTAACCATACAGTTGGTGTCATCCAGCACGATCACTGCGCCGGAACCGAGCATGGAGCCGGCCTTGGCGATGGCATCGTAATCCATGGTCAGATCCATCATCTGATCGCCTGGAATAATGGGCGCCGAGGAACCACCGGGAATGACGGCTTTGATCTTACGGCCATCCTTCATGCCACCGGCCATCTCCAACAGTTCGGAGAACGGTGTCCCAAGCGGAATTTCAAACACCCCGGGATTATTCAGATTGCCGGAGATGGAGAACAGCTTTGACCCGCCACTGTTTTCCACACCCAATTTTTTAAACCACTCGCCGCCCTTTTCCATAATGACCGGGATGGAAGCCAGCGATTCGGTATTGTTAATGATGGTCGGACGGCCATAGAGTCCAAAATGGGCCGGAAATGGCGGCTTATAGCGCGGCTGACCCTTTTTGCCCTCAATCGATTCCAGCAGTGCCGTCTCTTCACCACAGACATAGGCGCCACCGCCCAAGTGAGAGTGGAGCTGAAAATCGAAACCGGAACCCAGCAGATTGGCTCCCAGGAAGCCGGCTGCCCTCGCCTCTTCCAGCGCCGCTTCGAAGCGCTCGTAGGGCTCCCAGAACTCGCCGCGGATATAGTTGTAACCGACGGTAGCGCCGATAGCGTAGCCGGCGATAATCATACCTTCGATCAACTGGTGCGGGTTGTAACGCAGGATGTCACGATCCTTAAAGGTGCCCGGCTCGCCCTCGTCCGAGTTGCACACCACATATTTCTGTCCCGGGGCGTTGCGGGAGATGAAGCTCCACTTGAGACCGGTCGGGAATCCGGCACCGCCACGACCGCGCAGACCGGAGGACTTGACCTCTTCGATCACTTGCTCCGGCGGAATCTTCTCGGTGAGGATCTTGGTCAGTGCGGAGTAACCCCCACGGCTCTGGTAGGTTTCCAGCAACCAGGGGCGTTCAAGATCATTGTTTCTGAGACAGACTTCGTTTGCCATGATGCTTACTCCAGCCCGTCCAGAATGGAATCGACCAGTTCAGGCGTCAAATTCTCGTAATACTTGTTGCCGATCTGGAACATCGGCGCACCGCCGCAAGCACCCAGGCACTCCACCTCTTTCAAGGTAAATTTACCGTCTTCCGTGGTCTGTCCCAGTTTGACGCCCAGCTTTTTCTCCATGTGATCGACCAACTTGTCGGAACCGTTGATCATGCACGAGACGTTGGTGCAGACACAGACTTTGTGCTTGCCCACCTTCTTGTGCTCATACATGGAGTAGAAGGTGGCGACTTCGTAGACCGCAATCGGCGGCATATCCAGATAGGCGGCCACCTGATCCATCAGTTCCTGGGTCAGGTATCCACCGTTGCCATCCTGCACGATGCGTAGTGCCGCCATTACCGCGGACTGCTGCCAGCCTTCCGGATACTTGGCCACCCAGGTATCGATCTCTGCCCGTATTTCTGCCGAGAACAGTTGCTCTTTATTCTCCGCCGGCTTGACCGTGGTCATTGGTGAATTCTTGAAACCCATCAGCGATCAATCTCCCCGAACACAACATCCATGGTGCCGATAACCGCCACCACGTCGGCCAGCATGTGGCCTTTAACCATCTCGTCCATCGCTGCCAGATGCGCAAAACCGGGAGCACGAATCTTTAAGCGGAACGGCTTGTTGCCACCATCGGAAACCACATAGCAGCCGAATTCACCTTTGGGCGCTTCAACCGCCGCATAGGCCTCACCGGCCGGCGGGCAGTAACCCTCGGTGAACAGTTTGAAGTGGTGGATCAGACTCTCCATGTCACCTTTCATATAGTCGCGGGCAGGCGGCGATATCTTGTGGTCTTCCACAATTACCGGCCCCGAATTTTCGCGCAACCATTGAACACACTGTTTGATGATCCGCGTAGACTGGCGTAACTCCTCAACCCTCACCAAGTAGCGGTCGTAGCAGTCACCGTTCACACCCACCGGAATATCGAAATCGACCCGGTCGTAGGCGGCATATGGCTGTTTCTTGCGCAGATCCCAAGCCAGTCCCGATCCCCGCACCATCGGCCCGGTGAACGACAGCTGTTTGGCACGCTCCGGGGTGACCACACCGATACCTACGGTACGCTGCTTCCAGATCCGGTTATCGGTCAGCAGCGTCTCGTACTCATCCACCAAAGCCGGAAAGCGATTGGCAAAATCTTCGATAAAATCGAGCAACGAGCCCTGGCGGGTCTCATTCTTGCGGGCAATATCGGCATCGCTACGGAATTGATTATTGGCATAGCGCGGCATCACATCCGGCAGATCCCGATAGACGCCTCCGACTCGGTAGTAGGCGGCGTGCATACGTGCACCCGACACCGCTTCGTAACAATCCATCAGATCCTCACGCTCACGGAAAGCGTAGAGGAAAACGGTCATGGCGCCGACATCCAGGGCGTGTGTGCCCAACCACATCAGGTGATTGAGAATCCGCGTGATCTCATCGAACATGGTGCGGATATATTTGGCCCGTAGCGGTACTTCGACGCCCAGCAACTTCTCTACCGCCATGACATAACCGTGCTCATTGCACATCATGGAGACATAATCGAGGCGATCCATATAAGGGATAGCCTGATTGAAGGGTTTGCTTTCGGCCAGTTTCTCCGTTGCGCGATGCAATAGTCCGATATGCGGATCGGCCCGCTCGATGACTTCGCCATCCATCTCTAGGACCAGACGCAATACGCCATGAGCGGCCGGATGTTGGGGGCCGAAGTTGAGGGTGTAATTACGAATCTCAGGCATCGGTGGAGTCCTGCTGTGCAGTGGACACAAATCGGTTATCTTCGCGGATCACCTTCGGCACCAGCACACGTGGATCGAGAGAGACCGGTTCATAGACCACCCGCGCCTGCTCTGCGTCATAACGCATCTGGACATTGCCCTCGAGGGGGAAATCCTTGCGGAACGGATGGCCGACAAAACCATAATCGGTGAGAATGCGGCGCAGATCCGGATGGCCGCTGAACATAATGCCGTATAGATCAAAGGCTTCACGCTCAAACCAGTCGGCACCACGCCAGATACCCACCACAGAATCGATAATGGGCTGGGTAGCATCGACAAATGTACGCAAGCGCAGACGCTGGTTGTTGGACATGGAAAGGAGGTGGTAAACCACGGCAAAGCGATCGTTCTCACCACGCGCGGATACATCTATATTATGTCGCTCCACACCGCGGCAGAACCCAGCTGTCGAAGCCTCCTGGGTCATCCACTCCGATTCGCCGTAGCCCGCGTAGTCGATACCACAGGCATCGATCAACTCTTCGAACAAAAAGGCTTCGTCGTCACGGAGCTCTGTAGCGATGCTCAATAGATGTTCTCTGGGGATCACCATCGTGACCTCACCCAAAGCGGAAGTCACCACACAACCCCTTGATGCATAACGATCAACCAGATTGTTCTGCAGTGTCTCGTGGCGAAGCTGGGTTTTCGTCTTGACTGTTTCGCTCATTAACCTGACTCACCTAGTCCTGACGCGCGATAGTACTGGTACGCTTGATTTTTTCCTGCAACTGGATCACTCCGTAAAGGAGTGCCTCGGCAGTAGGCGGGCAACCCGGTACATAGATATCTACCGGCACCACACGATCACAACCCCGCACTACGGAATAGGAGTAGTGGTAATAGCCGCCACCGTTGGCACAGGATCCCATAGAGATCACCCAACGAGGCTCGGCCATTTGGTCATACACCTTACGCAGTGCCGGCGCCATTTTGTTAACCAGCGTGCCGGCCACAATCATCACGTCCGATTGACGGGGGCTGGGACGGAAAATAATTCCGAACCGGTCCATGTCATAGCGCGCAGCCGCCGCGTGCATCATCTCAACGGCGCAACAAGCGAGGCCGAAGGTCATCGGCCAGAGGGAGCCGGTACGCGCCCAGTTGATCAGCTTGTCGGCGCTTGTGGTGATGACACCCTTTTCAAGTATGCCTTCTACTCCCATTCCAGGGCCCCTTTCTTCCACTCGTAGATAAAGCCGACCACCAGCACACCCAGGAAGACGGTCATAGCAATAAGTCCAACCATACCGATCTTGTCCAGGACAACCGCCCAGGGAAACAGGAAAGCAATCTCAAGATCGAAAATAATAAATAGGATAGCGACCAGGTAATACCTGACGTCGAACTTCATGCGGGCATCTTCAAATGCCTCAAAACCACACTCGTAGGGAGACAGCTTTTCGCTATCGGGGCGTCTTGTGCCGAGCACAAAACCCAGTGCCACCATGACGACCCCGACAATCAGGCCGACACCGATAAACACCAGAACGGGAAGATAGTTCTCTAACATTTGCTCTCGTCCTTCTCACCGGGTTCTCATTATTAGTGGTCCCAGCCGTAAGTTTAACGGGGCGAAATGGTAGAGCAGCGGACTTGATCTGTCAAGCTTATACAGACAATAAAAAACTTTATAATCAGGCACTTATGTTGATTTTACTAGCAAAAAACGGCATCACCCTGACGGGTGATACCGTTTTTTCAGAATGGTGCCGATGGCCGGATTTGAACCGGCACGGCTTGCGCCACTACCCCCTCAAGATAGCGTGTCTACCAATTTCACCACATCGGCATTCAGGCGATTTCGCCTTTCTGGATTATCTCATTCAGCTACCTTCGGCTTCTCACCGCTATCGGTTGTCACAGGAGAGACCACCGGAACCTCTACCGAGCTCCCACTGGTTGCACCGGGAATGGCGGGCACTTCGGACATCGGCTCCGGTTTGGAGACCGGGATTTCAATCGCTGGCTTGGCCTCTTCCGTCATCAGCCCCGGCTTCTCAACCGACTGCATGGAAAACCAACCCATACCCAGACTGGTCAGGAAGAAAAGGGTGGCCAGCAGCGCCGTTGCCCTGCTCAAAAAATTGGCTGAACCTGCGGCGCCGAAAACCGTACCGGATGATCCGGAACCAAAGGCCGCGCCCGCATCAGCACCCTTGCCGTGCTGCATCAGCACGAGACCGATGACACCCACCGCCAGGAAGAGATGAACTACGACCAGAACTGTTTGCATTCGGGCTTCCGTTTATTGCTGAAAATTCAAAGCGCGCATTGTACATGATGCAGTTGCGAGAAAGAAGTCACATCAGCATCAAAAAGCGATAATTTGTAGGTTTTTTTCGGAATTAATCCGGACAATCATCCTAAACAATTGAAGTATGCAATTATTTTTGATGGACTCAGTTAGCTGCCGTACAGATACCTAAAAAGTCAGCCGAATCGAGAGAAGCGCCGCCAATCAGACCACCATCGATATCAGGCTTGGCAATCAATTCCTGGGCATTGCCCGGTTTCATGCTGCCACCATACAGGATTCGCAACCCTTCCGCGACGCCCGCATCCTGCCCGGCAACGCGATTACGGATAAAGGCATGAACTTCCTGCGCCTGCTCGGGGGTAGCCGTCTCTCCGGTACCGATAGCCCAGACCGGCTCATACGCAACAACCCCGTCACCCAAGGCCGCCGCGCCTTCCAATGCAATCACCGCATCCAATTGACGGGCAACCACCGCTTCGGTAATACCCTGTTCACGCTCCGCGAGGGTTTCACCGACGCACAATATCGGCACCAAACCTGCTGAGCGCGCCGCTGCATACTTGCGCGCGACCAGTTCATCGCTTTCGGCGTGATAGGCACGCCTCTCGGAATGACCCACGATGACATATTTGCAGCCAAACTCCAGCAGCATCGAAGTGGCGATTTCGCCGGTGTAGGCACCGGAAGTTTCGGCCGAGACATCCTGGGCGCCCCAGGCAATGGCTGTCCCCCGCAACTGCTGTTGAACGGCAGAGAGGTAGATTGCCGGCGCACAAACAGCCACTTCCGCCTGTTTTACGTCACCCATGCCGGCCTTGATCCCCTGAAGCAGCTGCTCGATACTCTCAAGTGAGCCGTTCATTTTCCAGTTACCTGCAACGAGTGGTTGACGCATCGTTTTCTCCTGACAGATTTAGCTTCAAAGGTGGCCTGCCGTGACGGCCTTTTCAGATGACGATAGAGGCAAAAAGTCTATCCACCGCTCCAGACGAAATCAAATCAGGAAATGGTATAGATGGAATCAGTTATACCTATGACTGGACTTTTACCCGGTAGAGACAGCCGGCCTGTCTGTCGCGTTAGCGACAATCTGCACAAGAATATCTGCGATCTGCAGCGACAACTGTTGAATCTGTGATTCATCTGGCCCCTCAAGCGTCACCCTGATAAGTGGCTCGGTACCGGATGGCCGCAATAACACGCGGCCCGTTCCCGAGAGCTGGGTTTCAGCCTCTGCCACGGCTTGCTGTACCGATGGGTCCGCCATCAGCTCTGAAGCCGACACGGTACCTCGCTGAACATTTCGGGTGATCTGAGGAAATTTCTGATAGCCATCGCGCAATTCATGCAAGGAGCGGCCGCTCTTGTTGATTTCCGCCAGCACCTGCAGCGCGGAGATAATGCCATCTCCCGTCGTGGTACGATCAAGACAGATGATATGTCCCGAGGGTTCGCCGCCGAGCGACCAACGCTCCACCTGCAACCGCTCAAGAATATAACGATCTCCCACATCGGTACGTACCAGATCGATACCGTGCTCATTCAAGGCGTGCTCCAACCCGAAATTGGTCATGAGGGTCCCCACCACGCCTCCTTCCAAAACGCCGCGGCGCAACCGCGAACAGGCGATGATATAAAGTATGTCATCCCCATCCAGCACGGCGCCGTTCTGATCCACCATGATCAGTCGGTCGCCATCGCCATCCAAAGCGATACCCAGGTCAGCCTGCTGCTTGAGAACCTCTTTCTGCAGGGTTTCAATATGCGTTGAACCCACACCGGCGTTGATATTGAGTCCATCCGGCTCGGCGCCGATTGCTATTACCTCGGCCCCCACCTCTCTAAATACGTGTGGTGCGATGTGGTAAGTCGCCCCATGAGCACAATCCACCACTAACTTCATCCCCTTGAAACTCATGGTCCAGGGGATGGTGCTTTTGCAGAACTCGATATAGCGACCGGCCGCGTCACCGACCCGATACGCCTTGCCCAGTTGTTCCGACTCGACCGTTGTCATCGGCTTATCCAGTTCCCGCTCAATGGCCAACTCGACTTCATCGGGCAACTTTTTTCCTTCGCTGGAAAAAAACTTGATGCCGTTGTCACAATGGGGGTTATGGGAAGCGCTGATCACGATACCCGCCTGGGCATGCAGGGTACGGGTGAGGTAGGCGATGCCGGGGGTCGGCATCGGGCCCAGCAGATGGATATCGACCCCGGCGGCCACCAGACCGGCTTCCAACGCCGACTCCAGCAGGTAGCCGGAGATACGCGTGTCCTTGCCGATCAACACCTTACTGCCCTTTCCGTTACCGAGCACACGGCCTGCCGCCCAACCCAGGCGCATGACAAATTCCGGAGTGATTTTCCCTTCACCGACACGACCGCGAATGCCGTCTGTCCCAAAATATTTCCGCTTCAAGGTATTCCCCTCGATCCTTGTTGATAACGCTAAAAAATTGCGCCCATTATACCGGATAAAACGCCTTTCCCTGCACTCAGGGGCGCCACTTATCTGGTCGAAACAACCGCTTGCGCCATACGTATTACATCGGCCGTCGGCTTGACATCATGAGTGCGGATAATGCCCGCTCCGCGTTCAACCGCCAATACCGCACAAGCCAGCCCGCCGTACAGGCGCTGATCGACCGGGGCGTTATCCAGCACGCCACCGATCATCGATTTTCTTGAAACACCAACCAAAACAGGTAGTTGCAATGCACAGACTTGCTCCAGATGCGATAACAGCGTGAGATTGTGCTGTAGCGTTTTGCCGAAACCAAAGCCCGGATCAAGGATCAACCGGTGCCGGGCAATACCGGCCGAAAGGCACGCCTCCACCCGCGATTGCAGAAACGCCACCACCTCCGCCACCACGTCTTCGTAATGGGGGGCTTGCTGCATGGTGCGCGGCTGTCCCTGCATGTGCATCAGGCAAACCGGCACCTCCAACGCCTGTGCCGCCGCCATCGCCCCATCACCCTGCAGGGCCATCACATCATTGATCAATCCTGCCCCGGCGGCCACCGCCTCACGCATCACGGATGCCTTATTGGTATCGATGGAAATGGGCACGGGTATTTCGGCAGCAATGGCCTGAATCACCGGAACAACCCGGTCCAGCTCCTCCTGCTCAGACACCGCCGTTGCTCCCGGGCGGGTAGACTCACCGCCGACATCGAGAATATCGGCGCCTTCATCAATCAATTTAAACGCGTGTTCCAGCGCTCGATCACGGTTAAAAAAATCACCCCCGTCCGAAAAGGAGTCGGGGGTGACGTTGAGTATGCCCATAACCTGCGGGCGATCCAGATCGATGCTCTTACCTGCGCAATCAAGGATCGGCATTGCAAATCGATAACCGTATTAGGCAGCGATCAGTGCTGTCCGGCCGGACCGCCAATGCCGTCCGGCGAGTCGCCCTTTGGCTTTTCGATCACATCCGCCTTCAAACCATCACCACCCGATTTGGGAGACGAATCCGAGTCATCGATCCAATCCGCAGGCGGCTGGGGCGGCTTGCCGGCCATGATATCGTTGATCTGGCTGCTATCAATGGTCTCGTACTTCATCAGCGCTTCGGCCATCAAATGCAACTTATCCATATTCTCTTCCAGGATCTGTTTCGCCCTGGCGTAGTTGCGGTCTATAACGCTATGCACCTCTTCATCGATGGTATGGGCGGTCTCATCAGAGACATTCTTGTGCTGGGTCACAGAGCGACCGAGGAACACCTCTTCCTCTTCCTCGCCGTACATCAGCGGCCCCAGACGATCGGACAACCCCCACTTGGTAACCATACTGCGGGCGATGCTGGTGGCACGCTGGATATCATTGGAAGCACCGGTGGTGACCATATCCTTGCCAAACACCAGCTCCTCCGCCACGCGGCCGCCAAACAGACTGGAGATCTGACTCTCCAGATGCTCTTTACTCTGGCTGTAGCGATCCTCTTCCGGCAGGAACATGGTAACGCCCAATGCTCGACCACGCGGGATAATGCTCACTTTGTAGACCGGATCGTGGGACGGCACATTGCGCCCCACGATGGCGTGACCGGCTTCATGGTAAGCGGTCAGCTTCTTTTCATCCTCATTCATCACCATGGACTTACGCTCAGCGCCCATCATGATCTTATCCTTGGCCCGCTCCATTTCGGCCATCTCCACCATGCGCTTGTTGGCACGGGCAGCGAACAGCGCCGCCTCATTGACCAAGTTGGCGAGATCGGCGCCGGAGAATCCGGGGGTACCGCGCGCAATCAATGCCGGTTTCACGTCATCGGAGGCCGCCACCTTACGCAGATGAACCTTTAAAATCTGCTCACGTCCGCGAACGTCGGGCAACGGTACCACCACTTGGCGATCGAAACGGCCGGGACGTAACAGCGCAGGATCGAGGACATCGGGACGGTTGGTGGCCGCGATAACGATCACCCCTTCGTTGCCTTCAAATCCGTCCATCTCCACCAGCAACTGATTGAGCGTCTGCTCACGCTCGTCATGCCCGCCTCCCAGACCGGCGCCACGATGGCGTCCGACGGCATCGATCTCGTCAATAAAAATGATGCAGGGAGCGTGTTTTTTTGCCTGCTCAAACATGTCGCGCACTCGTGAAGCACCGACACCCACGAACATTTCGACAAAATCGGAACCGGAAATGGTAAAGAACGGGACCTTGGCCTCTCCGGCGATCGCCTTGGCCAATAGCGTTTTACCGGTTCCGGGTGAACCGACCATCAAGACGCCCTTGGGAATCTTTCCACCGAGCTTCTGGAACTTCGACGGATCACGCAGGAATTCCACCATCTCCGAGACCTCTTCCTTGGCCTCCTCAACACCGGCCACATCGGCAAAGGTCACTTTGACCTGATCTTCACCCAACATACGGGCCTTGCTTTTACCAAACGACATCGCCCCGCGACCGGCACCACCGCCCTGCATCTGGCGCATGAAGAATATCCATAGACCGATCAAGATAAACAGCGGGAACCAGTTGATCAGAATGGTCATCAAGATCGACGGCTTGTCAGGCGGCGTAGCGACAATCTGCACATTGTTGTTAAGTAAATCCCCAACCAGCCCGTCATCGCCCGGGCTGTAGGTGGAGAAGGTCGCACCAGAGGTCAAAGTACCCTTGATTTCGCGACCATCGATGTTCACTTTCTGAACCGCGCCGCTCTTTACCTGGGCAATAAAATCCGAATACGACAGCGCATTGGTCTGAGTCGTCTGGGATGAAAAGTTGTTGAATACTGACATCAAAACGATCGCGATGATCACCCAGAGAATCAGATTCTTTGCCATATCATTCAAGGTCAAAACCCTCTACATTACTGCCCATGCCGAGAAAATCCTTGCACCGCCCCGGCGTTTTCCGGTCCCTTGCCGTATCGACCACAGGAACCGGCCATAATTCAATTGCTTATCATCAAAACGAGCGACCTACAGTACTATACATTATAGCGGGTCGCCACCAGATAGACCTCGCGGCTTTGTGGCCTTGAGGCAGCGGGTTTTCGCGTCACCACCTTGGTAAAAGTGCTGCGCAGCTCCCGCACATACTGATCAAATCCTTCGCCCTGGAAAACCTTTACCACAAAACCGCCCCCCGGACGCAATACTTCGCGGGCATAATCCAGAGCCAATTCACACAGATACATGGCACGGGGCTGATCCACCGCGCTCATACCACTCACATTGGGGGCCATATCAGAGATTACAAGATCCACCGGACGACCCGCGAGTAACGCCCGCATCTGCTCCACCGACGCCTCCTCGCGAAAGTCTCCCTGGATGAAATCGACATCCGGCAACGGCTCCATGTCCAGAATATCCAGCGCAAACACCTTGCCGGTTGACCCCACCAATCTGGCCGCCACCTGGGACCAGCCGCCCGGCGCCGCACCCAGATCCACCACCACTTGACCGGGCGATATCAATCTATCTTTTTCCTGCAATTCCAATAATTTGAATGCCGCACGGGACCGATACCCCTCAGCTTGGGCACGTTTGACATAGGCATCATTGAAATGGCGGTCCAGCCATTGCTGACTGCTTTTACTCTTTTTCATTAATCCTGCTTATATAATCTTTGCTTTCGACCTATCGAGCACATCGAATTTGCCCGATGGATATAACTCGACTATCAAATATAGTGTCGGGTTGCTTATAACTACGTTAGAATGCGCGGCCTTTCAAGCGCGACCGGAGTCCGCGATGCCTCTGACAAAAAAACAGATCCGCCAGCTAAAGAGTCTGGTTCATCACCTCAATCCTGTGGTGATCATCGGCCAGAACGGTTTAACCGAGGCCGTGTTCAACGAATTGGATATCACGCTGAATACCCATGAATTGATCAAGGTGCGCCTGAATGCCGCCGATCGGGAAGAGCGTCAGGCGATGATCGCTGCCATAGGCGAACGCTGTGACGCCGAACTGGTCCAGACCATCGGCCATGTAGCGGCCTTCTTCCGGCGTAATCCGGATAAACCGGTCATCGCCCTGAGCCAGGACTGAGCCAGTCCGCGTCCGACCCCCCCTGGTTGGGCAAAACCGAAAAGGGGGCATCAGCCCCCTTTGGTTAAACCCCGAACCCGCAAACCGTTACTCGTAGCGGACTGCCAGTATCTCCATGTGGCGCAGACCATTCGGGGTCTGTACCGCCGTTTCATCACCAACGGATTTACCGATCAGGGCCCGCGCCATCGGTGAACTGACTGAAATCAGCCCCTGTTTGATATCGGCCTCATCGTCGCCGACGATCTGGAAGGTGTGCTCCGCATCCTCTTCCTCTTCATACACATCAACGGTGGCGCCAAAGATGACCCGACCATCGGCATTGATGCTCTTCACATCGATAATTTGCGCATGCGAGAGTTTGGATTCAATATCCTTGATCCGGCCTTCGATGAAGCCCTGCTGCTCACGTGCTGCGTGATACTCCGCATTCTCTTTCAAATCACCATGGGCGCGCGCCTCGGCGATCGCCTGGATCACCTTCGGGCGCGCTACCTGTTTCAGGTGAGTCAGTTCGGCCCGGAGATTCTCCGCACCTCTGACTGTCAGGGGCACCTTGCTCATACCTTAAACCTCATTTTTTGTTCGCTAACCAAGTCCACGCCCAACCTCCCGGGGTCAGTGCAAGTCCTGGAGACGGTTGACGTTGGTACTGTCAGCCTGTTTCAATGCCAGGCAGATCGCTTCGCCACCCGACATGGTGGTGGTGTAGGTCACCTTGTGCTGCAGGGCAGAGCGTCGTATCGCGGCCGAATCGGCAATCGCTTTTTTCCCTTCAGTGGTATTGATAATCAGGCGGAATTCATCGTTCTTGATCATATCCACAATATGTGGACGCCCTTCTGCCACCTTGTTTACCCGTTCGCACTCAATGCCGTGATCCATGATCACCTTGCAGGTTCCACCTGTGGCGTAGAGTTGGAAACCAAGCTGATGCAGATCGCGCGCCACTGAGACAATACGCGTCTTATCCTGCTCTCTCACCGAAAGCAGCGCCCGACCGGAGCGTGGCAACAAATCACCACCGCCTTCCATCGCTTTGGCAAAGGCCTCGCCAAAGGTGGCACCGACCCCCATCACCTCTCCGGTTGATTTCATCTCAGGCCCCAGCAGGGTATCGACACCGGGGAATTTGACAAACGGGAAGATCGCCTCTTTGACGAAATAGTTTTCCGGAATCACCTCTTTGGTGAAACCCTGCTCCTTGAGAGAGACACCGGCCATACAGCGGGCCGCAATCTTGGCCAACTGCACCCCGGTCGCCTTGGAGACGAACGGTACGGTGCGCGAAGCGCGCGGGTTCACTTCCAGCAGATAGATCTCATTGTCCTTGATGGCGAACTGGGTATTCATCAAACCCACCACCTTCAGCTCCAGCGCCATGCGGCGAATCTGCTCGCGCATACGGTCCTGGATCGCTGCCGACAGGGTATAAGGCGGCAGTGAGCAGGCAGAGTCGCCGGAGTGCACACCGGCCTCTTCAATATGCTCCATGATGCCGCCAATTACTACGTCGGTGCCGTCGCAGATGGCATCGATATCCACCTCGATCGCGTCGTTCAGGAAACGATCAAGCAGCACCGGCGAATCATTGGAGACGCTTACCGCCTCGCGCATATAGCGCCGCAGGTCATCCTCATCATGTACGATCTCCATTGCCCGTCCGCCCAATACATAGGAGGGGCGCACCACCAGCGGGTAACCCACCTGCTCGGCCAGCACCACGGCCTGCTCGGCCTCGGTAGCGGTACGGTTGGGTGGCTGTTTCAGTTCCAGTTTTTCCACCAGCTGCTGAAACCGCTCACGATCCTCGGCCAGGTCAATCGAATCGGGTGAGGTGCCGATGATGGCGGCACCGGCCGCTTCCAGTGCACGGGCCAGTTTGAGTGGAGTTTGCCCGCCGTACTGCACGATCACGCCCATCGGCTTTTCGACCTCGATCACCTCGAGCACATCTTCCAGGGTCAGGGGTTCGAAATAGAGCCGGTCCGAGGTATCGTAATCGGTGGAGACCGTCTCGGGATTGCAGTTGACCATAATGGTCTCGTAGCCGTCTTCACGCATGGCGAAAGCGGCGTGCACACAACAGTAATCGAATTCGATACCCTGACCGATCCGGTTCGGGCCGCCACCCAACACCATGATCTTTTTCTTATCCGTCGGCATCGCCTCACACTCCTCCTCATAGGTGGAGTACATATAGGCGGTGCTGGTGGAGAACTCGGCGGCACAGGTATCCACACGTTTGAATACCGGACGCACCCCGGCTTTCCAGCGCGCTTCGCGAATCTGATCCTGTTTCACACCGACCAGTATCGCCAGCCGCTCATCGGAAAATCCTTTGCGCTTCAAATAACGCAGGCGCTCGCCATCCAGCGCCGACAGGCCGCCAGCACGGACCTCATCTTCAATCTTCACCAGCTCCTCGATCTGCACCAGGAACCAGGGGTCGATCTTGGTCACATCGAAGATATCATCCCGTGACATACCGGAGCGGAAGGCATCGGCCACGTACCAGAGACGCTCCGCACCCGGCTCACGCAACTCATGACGCAGGATGGTTTTAAGCTCTTCAGACTCCAAATCCACCACCGCGTCCAGACCGCTCTTGCCGGTCTCCAGACCGCGCAACGCCTTCTGCAACGACTCCTGGAAGGTGCGACCGATCGCCATTACCTCACCCACCGATTTCATCTGGGTGGTGAGACGATCCGGTGCCGCCGGGAACTTCTCGAAGGCGAAACGGGGAATCTTGGTGACTACGTAATCGATGGTCGGCTCAAAGGAGGCCGGGGTGGCACCACCGGTAATCTCATTCCTCAACTCATCCAGGGTATAACCAACTGCCAGCTTGGCGGCGATCTTGGCGATCGGGAAACCGGTCGCTTTGGAAGCCAGGGCGGAGGAGCGGGAGACACGCGGATTCATCTCGATGATGATCATGCGCCCATCTTCCGGGTTGATGGCGAACTGCACGTTGGATCCGCCGGTGTCCACGCCGATTTCACGCAAAACCGCCAGCGAGGCGTTGCGCATAATTTGATACTCTTTATCGGTCAGCGTCTGGGCCGGCGCCACGGTGATGGAGTCACCGGTGTGCACCCCCATCGGGTCCAGGTTCTCAATCGAGCAGATGATGATGCAGTTATCCTTGTGGTCGCGCACCACCTCCATCTCGTACTCTTTCCAGCCCAGCACCGACTCTTCGATCAGCAGCTCACGGGTCGGCGACAGATCCAGTCCCCGTTCGCAAATCTCCACGAACTCTTCCCGGTTGTAGGCAATACCGCCACCGGAACCACCCATGGTAAAGGAGGGCCGGATGATGGTGGGGAAACCGATCTGCGCCTGCACCTGCAGCGCCTCTTCCATGCTGTGGGCCACCGCCGCGCGCGGCATGTCCAGGCCTATTTTCTGCATCGCCTGGCGGAACAGATCCCGGTCTTCAGCCTTATCGATCGCCTCACGGGAGGCGCCGACCATCTCTACCCCATACTCTTCCAGCACCCCTTCCCGCACCAGATCCAGGGCGCAGTTCAACGCGGTCTGACCGCCCATGGTGGGCAGCAGCACATCGGGGCGCTCCTTCTCGATGATCCGTGCCACCGTACGCCAAGTAATCGGTTCGATATAAACCGCATCGGCGCTGTCGGGATCGGTCATGATGGTAGCCGGGTTGGAGTTGACCAGGATAACCCGGTAGCCCTCCTCGCGTAGCGCCTTGCAGGCCTGGGCTCCCGAGTAGTCAAACTCGCACGCCTGGCCGATCACGATCGGGCCGGCACCGATAATCAGTACGCTTTCAATGTCTGTTCTTTTTGGCATTGGTTGCTTTCAAATCCGCAGTAATTTGCTTGTTTCAGTTGTCGACTAACCCGCACTATTCCGCGGCTTGCATTAACTCGATAAAGTGGTCGAACACCGGCGCCACATCATGGGGACCCGGACTGGCTTCCGGATGCCCCTGAAAACCGAACGCCGGTCGGTCGGTGCGATGGATGCCCTGCAATGAATCATCGAACAGGGAGCGGTAAGTGGCTTGCAATGTGGGCGGCAGGCTCTGTTCGTCCACCGCGAAGCCATGATTCTGGCTGGAGATCATCACCACCTTGTCCTGCAGGTTCTGCACCGGGTGGTTGGCGCCGTGATGACCAAACTTCATTTTGACGGTTTTAGCGCCACTGGCCAGGGCCAGCAGCTGATGTCCAAGGCAGATGCCAAACACCGGCATACCGGTATCCACAATCGTCTTGATCGCTTCGATGGCGTAATCACAGGGCTCCGGATCGCCTGGTCCGTTGGACAGAAAGACCCCATCCGGCTTGAGTTCCAGTACCTGGCTGGCCGGCGTTTGGGCCGGTACCACCGTGACCCGGCAGCCGCGATCCACCAGCATGCGCAGGATATTACGCTTGATACCGTAATCGTAGGCCACCACATGGGTCGGCAGGGTCTCTTCTACCTGCCCCGGCGACTCCGGCAGCCCCCCTTCCAGACTCCAGGTACCCTGTACCCACTCGTAAGGGGTATGGGTAGTGACCTCTTTGGCCAAGTCCATGCCCTTGAGTCCCGGAAACGACCGGGCGGCATCCAGGGCGGCCGCCTCGTCCGGCTGATCACCGGCCACAATGCAGCCGGCCTGGGCACCCTTCTCGCGCAGGATGCGGGTCAACTTGCGGGTATCGATACCGGCGATAGCGATGACACCTTTATCCCGCAGGTACTGATCCAGTGGGCGCTGACTACGCCAATTACTGGCCAGCAGCGGCAGTTCACGAATAATCAGACCCGCGGAATAGATATCGCCGGACTCTTCATCTTCATCATTGGTACCGGTATTGCCAATATGGGGATAGGTCAGGGTGACAATCTGTTTACAGTAGGAGGGATCGGTGAGAATCTCCTGATAACCGGTAATGGCGGTATTGAACACCACCTCGCCGATCGTTTGGCCATCGGCTCCGATGGACTCACCACGGAAGACTGTTCCATCTTCCAAGACCAATATTGCGGGCTTACTCAAGAAACCAGTCCCCTTCAGGCATGCCAAACGGGACAGTCTCAAGGGAGCCATCCCGCAAAGATTAGGATTTTCTGGGAGCGACCAGGCTGAACCGCAAAGCCGCCGACCGGGTGAATTCTACTTGAATCCGGGTATCGCTGTCCATGCAACACCCGGCAAAAATCACAGATGCTTTACCGTCCAGGAAACCAGATTGGAGGCATCCATGGCCCCGGAAACGCGGGCGATCTCCGAGCCGCCCCGCAGCAGGACTAAGGTGGGAATACTTCGAATGCCGAAGCGGGCCGCCACCGCCTGGTGTTCTTCCGTGTTTATTTTAATCAGTTGAACCCGGGGTTCCAGTTGGCGTGCAGCCTGCTCGAAAGCCGGCGCCATCATACGGCAAGGCCCGCACCAGGGCGCCCAGAAATCAACCAGCAGCGGCAAATCGCCACGGCTGGCGAAACGTTCAAAGCCGGCGTCATCCAGACTGATCGGTTTGGCGTTGAATAAAGCCTTGCGACACTTGCCACACTTTGGCGCCTCACCCAGGCGCTGATCAGGAACCCGATTAACCCCCTGGCAATGGGGACACACAATATGCGACATCACACTCTCCCGCTCAAAAAGTCTTTGAGAACCAATTGGGTACTGCAATATCAGTTTTCAAGAAGGTGCTAATGAACGAGCGTTGACCTACACGCACCTGTCCCCTCTTGCCCTGCTGCCGACAGGCGGGGTATTGTCAACCCAATCAGGTGATGGTTTAAGCGTTATGACATCGACAATAAAAATTGATCCACTCCCCTCTCTCGGTTTCGGACTGCGCCTGCGCACCGAGTACCTGGACACTATTCTGCGTGACCAGCCCGAACTCGATTGCATTGAAATCATCACGGAAAATTATCTGGCGGCGGATGAAGCCGGCTTGCGCCAACTGGATGCGCTCTGTGCACGCTATCCGGTCGTCCTGCACGGACTCTCTCTGGCTATCGGCAGCCCCTGGCCGCTGGATCAGGGCTATCTGGATGATCTTAAACGCCTGATCGATCGAATCGAGCCGATATGGATTTCCGACCACTTGTGCTGGAATGGGGCGGACGACGAGCAGGGGCAACTCTTGCCCCTGCCTTATTCGGAAGAGACCCTGGAACACGTAGCAACACGCATCGAACAGGTACAGACCTTTCTTGGTCGCCGCATACTGCTGGAAAATGTGCCGGTAGAGCAGGACAACCCGCAAGACATACCGGAAGCCGAATTTATCCGTCAAGTGGCGGAACGTTCCGATTCCCTGATACTGATCGATATCGGCAATCTGCTATCCGGCAATCTGGGCCCGGGGTTCAGCGTCCCGGACTACATCGACCGGTTGCCACAAGAGCGGGTACAGCAGGTTCATCTGCCGGACATCAGCTTTCAGCCCACCCCGGGGGATGATTGTACCGACACACCCCATATCATCGACCCGATCTGGCGGCTCTACACGGAAATCCTAAACCGCTTCGGTCGCGTCACCACCATCATTGAGCGGGAAGATACCATCCCGACCCTGCAAGAACTGCTGTGCGATATCAGGAAAATCCGCCAGGCAGTCGACCGTCATCTGGATGCCGGCTAATCGACCCCCACGGGGGCCAGCTCAAGCACCTCAATGACCTGCCCGCTTATGCGCCAGCGCAGATCGAAATCATACAGCCGCATGCCGTAAACCCGATCGGGCTCGGCTTCACCCGTGTAAGCGGGCCTCGGGTCCATTTCAAGCAGATGGGTAATAAACAGGCGTAACTGTTCCGGTTCAAAATGGGCCAGTAGCTGAGCCTCAGCCAGATCGGAAAAGCGCACGCCAAACTTGGCCGCCGGCGCCACCGGCGCAAACCCCGAGCTGGCCTCGGGAATACTATCCACATAACCCACATAGGGCTTCACATCCAACACCGGCGTACCATCCAGCAGATCGATACCGGAGAGTTCGAGGACCACCTCACCGTCGGCGCTGCGCACGCCATCCAACCGTACCACCGACAGCCCTAGCGGATTGGGCCGGAAAGGAGCACGACTGGCGAATACGCCCACCCGCTTATTGCCGCCGAGTCGGGGCGGCCGCACCATCGGCTGCCACTCATCGCGCAGGGCCTGATGAAACACAAACTGCAGCCAGACGTGTGAATAACCCTCCAGGCCGATTACCGCCTCCGGCCGGTTGTAAGGGGAACAGAACACCAGCTCACCCCGGGCTTCAGGAATCAGCCCGGGCTGGCGCGGAATGCCGAATTTCTCCTTGTAGGGGGAACGGATAACACCGATCGGTTCAAATGTATACGCCATAGCCTTCCCCATAATTTTCCAAAGCGTCTCAGATCAGATGAATGCCCGCCCTACCATCCTGTTTCCAGAACAAATAATTCACCTGCATATATTAAGTTTTATCATTCTGTGCCGTCATACCTTTTATCTTGATGAAGCCACTATCCAATGGGAATCGCTATGAACAAAACAGCAAAAACCGCTTTCACCCTACTGCTACTCACTACTGGAGTCATGGCCCAAGCTGACCAACAGACAGCCATGATGTCGGGCTGCCTGGGCTGTCACAAGGCAGACGCCAAACTGGTCGGCCCCTCGTTCCAGGATATCGCCAAAAAATATGCCGGTCAGGAGGGCATCGTCGATACCTTGGCCAATACGGTCAAAGCTGGCAGTCCTGGCGGTAAATGGGGCGAGACAGCGATGCCACCCAGTCCGGCTCCCATGGAGAACATCAAAAAAGTGGTAGCCTGGATGTTGACCCACTGATGTTTCGAACCCGCTAGCTTTTTAAATACCCTTATTACCGTCACCCCGGTAGAGGCCGGGGTGCAAGGGACCGGCGCGGCTTTTGCCAAAGGCGTACCTGTACAGGCGACCTTATCCCCACGTTACTGCACGACCCCACACAACACCGAACCCGTCCATCCACGAACTGCGATCACTCCGCCGTGGCGAACTCCTGCATGAAATCCAGCTCCGCCTGATGATAGACGTTGCGTCGATGGTTGGCCCAGAGCGCCTTGATGCGTTCCTGGTTGCACTGCTTGCGATCCACCAGTACCCGGGTGTTGAGCTGTCCGCGCAGCGTCCCGCTCGGTACCTTGGCGAAGACAAATTCGTGGCTGATCAGATCCATGTAGGGACCGCACTTACTGGTGGGCATGATGAACAGCAGTTGCAGGCCAAGGCTGCCGGTGAGGTAGTTGATCACCTCCCGGGAGCGGGTCTCGTCCATCTTGGAGAACGCCTCGTCCACCAGCACCATGCGCAGATGGGTGTTGCCCTCGGCGAAGCGGAAAGCGGAGGTGATGGCGGCGGAACGGATGATGTAGGCCGGGGTTTCCAACTGGCCGCCGGAGCCAGTGCCGTACTCGCTGAGCGGGATCGGCGGTTTGCCCTCCACCTCCTTGTAGATTTCGTAGCGGCGGTAGTTGCGATAGTCGGCAATCCGCTCCAGATCACGCATCGCCCGCTGTTCATCCTCATCCAGCAGCATGGCCATCAGCTCGTCGAGCACCTTGCGGGACTTGTCCGACAGTTCCACCTCGAACAGGGTGGTCTCGTCGCCCAGCAGCGGATTCTTCACCACCTCCTGGAAGAAGCGGGCATAGTCCCGGTACTCCGGTATCCAGTCGCTGTCGAAACGGAAGGTCTCCCGGTCGGCGCCGAAGCGGTGGTGCTGCAGCTCCCGGTTCAACTGTTCGATCTGGCGCTTGCCGTCGTTCAGCGCCTGGTGGATGGTGTGACACAGGTGAGCCACAAAGGCGTTGTTAAACGCCCCCTTCAACTCGTTGAGCTGTTGGTGCTTCTCCACCAGGATATTGTTTTTCAGGATGTTGTAGACCCGATCGATCTCCCGCTGCAGTTGGCAGATGGAGCGGAACAGCGCGGCATCATACTCACCGTTGAAATCGGGATGGATGACGGTATCCGCCGGGCGACAGTGCTGGTTGTGTGCCTTGACCTCATCCTCCACCTTGCGCTGCGCCTGTTGCAGTCCTTTTTCCAGCTCATGACGAAAATGGCGCGCCGTAGCGATATCCAGATCCCGCGCCGCTTCATCCGCCGCCTGTAGACGCACTTCGGCATCGAAGTCCGGCCAGGTCGCCGCCAGGGTTTGCAGCGCCGCTTCACACGCATCCAGTTGCTCCCGGTTCTGCTCCTGCAGATCACTCAATGCCCGCAACTGCTTTTCGACACTCTCCAGTCCCTTGCGGATCTCGCCCCGCTGTTCATGCAGGGCGCCCTTTTTCGTCTCCAGCTCCCGCTGCTCGGACTTCAGCACCTGCAGCTGCGCCTCCAGATCTTGGTGTTCGGTCAGATCCAGCTGAGCCAGCAGTCCATCGGCCTGGCCGATCTCCCGGTGGGTCTCGATAATGGCGTGCAGATTGTCGGCATAGCCGACCTCCCGCAACCGATCCACCGCCTGTAGCAGGTGGCCGATCTGCTGCAGGCGGTCATTGGCCCGGTTCCACTCCACTTCCAGGGTGGAGAGCTCCTGCAGCTTGGCCTGCAAAGCCCGCTCGCGGGCCGCCGCACCAAACACCAGATCGCTGTCCGGCAGATCACAGCGCCACATGCTGTAGCTGCCGGAACCCATACCGTCCTCGGTGATGCCACGACGGGTTTTGCGCAACGCCTCGGCCGACGCCACCCTGACCACGCTGCCAAAGCTGGCCGTGAGGTAGGCTCGGGCCACGGCGTGACTGAAATCCAGCACATGGATAATCGATTGGGAATCGAGGCTGCTGCGCGCGGCATCCTTGGCCGCCTTCTCCCCCTGGATCACCCGCGCCCGATTGTCCCGGCCCGGCAACCGACGGACGACAGCAATGGCCTCCGCCTCATACTCCGCCTCAACCAGGATGGAGAAGCGTGCGCCCCCCAGATAACCCTCAATAGCCGCCTGCCAGCGCGGGTCCTTCACCTCCACGTGATCACAAAGCACCCGGGGATCGGCCGCCGGACAGTGTTGACGGATCGCCTTCAACGCCCGTTCCACGTAGGCGGGATAATTGGCCTGATTGGCGTTCAGCCGTTCAATCTCTTGTTGTTTCTGGCGCCGCTGCTCCGCCAACTGCTGATAACGCGCGTGACAGCCGTGCCGTTGTGCCGCCAGTCGCTCCTTCGGCGACTCCCCCGCCTCGCCCGCTCGCCAGAAGGCGTGCCAACGATTGTGGGTCTGCTGCAGTGCCCGTACCTGATCCAGTTCCGCGACCAACGCCGGCATAGCGCCGGAAAAGTCCCGCTGCACCAGATTATGCAGTTCCTGAACCACCTGGCGGTAACTGGCAACCACCTCCCGCGCCAACGCTTCCGCCTCCGCCCCGGCAATCCCGGATTCGTCATCCACTAGTGCGACATCGCACAGCGCCTCGACGATATCCCGGCTGGCCTGAATATTTTCGCTAACCCATTGGTCCTGGGCCAGTATGGCCTGGGTCTGCTGTACCAGTCGCACGTCGAGCTGACGGCGCTGCTTCTCCAGCTCATCTTTCTGGCGTAGCGCCTGAACACCTTGTCGCTGCGCCTCCAGATTGATCCGCTGATCATGCACCCGTTCCGTTTGTTGTTCGAGCTGGGCCAGGGTTTGCTCCGTCTCCTGTAACCGTTGACGCTCGGCCTGCTGCTGCCGCTTGCCACTCAGATAATCGGCCTGGCGGGTCTGGTATTCGGCCTGGGCCAAGGTGTAGTCGAGTACGTTCAGCTCGCTCCACTGCTCGATATAGTGCTGTGCCTGATCGCCCGCCCGGCGAAGGGTCTCCATCGACGCCAGCAGATTGGCCGCATCCCGCTCCATGTGGTGAATGGTCTTAAGCTGGCTGGAGACCGAACGCACCGCCTCGCCCAGGTCCTTTTGCTCCAGGATCTCATCCGCCACAAAGCGGTTGATCCCTTTGATCGGCTTATAGGACATGAAACGGGAGAAGGCGCGCGCCGCACCGATCGCCTCGGCTTCGGTGACCGCATCCGATTTACCGCGCAGGGCGCCATAGAGGCGACGCAGATAAGCTTTCTTGGTTTCGTATTTCTCTACCCGGCGCTTACCGAACTCACTGATCAGCAGGGTCTGCAACGCCGGCAGCGGCACCACGTAACGACCGGCACTGTCGCTACGCACAAAGTGGGACAGCTCAAGCGTTTCGCCACTGATGATAAAAAACTGGGCGTCGTCCTGGCGGGCCACTTGATTGCTGCCGGCGCTATCCAGCCAGGCACGCACCGCAATCACCGCGGTGAAGGGTTCGCCACTCTCCCCCTGGGTGGGGTGGAACACCGCCGCCAGATAGCCGTCGGTGGGGTCAAGCCGGGCATAGCTGCCATCGTCACAACCCAATATATAGGAGGCCAGGGTGCGCACCCGCTTGCCGCCGCGCCCGCGTTGGGTGGTCTCGTCTTGGCCCGGGTTGTACTGGAACAAGTTTTCATGGGCCGCGGTCATCACCGTCTGGATAGCATCCGCCGCCGTGGTCTTGCCGGAGCCGTTGCCGCCGGAGAAGAGATTGACCGGACCGAAATCGAATTCCAGATTGGGAATATTGCCCCAGTTGATATAGACAAACTGTTTAAGAAACATCTTCCGCCTCGGTCTCTTCGGGTGCCGGTAACGCCTCATCCAATGCGGCAAGCGCCTCATCGGTGACGAAGGTGACGATCATCGGGTGCACGCGGATCCACGCCTCGCCGCTCTCCACCTCCTCATCCTGCCGATATTCGATCAGCCGCAGTTGGCGCAACCGGTTGAACACCCGTTTGCGTTCGACGATCTTGTCGGGCAACGAACGGCCCAACAAATTGCGCATGGCGATGGCCAGGGATTCCACCGACTCCAGCACATACCCCTGCTCATCCAACTGCCCCTCCCGCAACGCCTTGTCGTACTGCAGCCGCAACACCAGCAGCAGCGCCACCTCGTCCTGGCGTAGCCGCGCCCGCAATCCGCCGCCAAACGCACCCTCCGGCGCATCGTCCATGCCCGGCACGCTGGCACCAGGTGGATAGAGCCGCAGATAGGCGAAACGCCGGTCATGGAACAGGCCGACGCCGATCAGGTCAAGATACTCCCCGACCAACGTCTCGATCCGCAGATAGCGATCATAGAGCTGCTGCTCGGTCTGGCTCTCGGCACGGCACAGTACCCCGTAATTGAGCAGCCGCAGGGTCAGTTCGCGGAACTCCTGCAGCGTCACCCCCGCCGCTTCCAGCGCCTCCATCAGTGCATCAGTCAGCATTCATCTCTCGTTCGATCAGTTCAATGGTAAATTCATCACTGGCGTGAAAATAATCGGTTTCGACCCGGTTATCAGTCGGTTCGACCCGGAAGCCGAACTCGCCGCTACCCAGGGCTCCCACCTCGATCACATGGGCACTCATCAACAGTTCCCGCGCATCCCGGATCGGCAGTTGCTGGCTCCTGATCCGGTGCCCGTCACACAGCGCCTTAATCAGGTATTCGCGCTGACCTTGACTGTTGAAAGTGAATGCCAGATCCACCGCCGTCTGCACAAACAGCGCCTTGCGTGAGGCCCGGTCATCTCCAGCCTCCGCTTCCACAGCGGTATTCACCCGCCGCGGACGACGCAGCTGATGCAGTCGGACAGTGTCGCTATCGACAAAGCCCATGTCGATCACCGATAACGCCCGCCCCATCTCCGAGAGCGCCTGCTCCTGCTCCAATTCTGGAGCCTGGCGTAACCGCTCGCACAGTGAAAACAGCCGGTTCTGGGCAGACGCCCCGGTATAGCTGAGCTGGCGCATGATGATATCGGCACGGCGGGTAAAGCCGTTCAGCGCCTGGCGCAGGGCCGGCAGCATGATGGAGGCGGCGTTGTGCATGCGGGTCTCAATACCATCGAGAATCAGCAGGTAGACCGAGCGGTTGATCGTTTCGATCAACTCCGGCGCCGCCCGGCGCAACTCCCGCTCCGCCTGCGCCTTGAACTCACGCCGCTTGCGCCGCGCCTTGCCAATCAACTCGCCGATCTCGTCGCGGTATTTCTCTACCGAATCGGCCGACAGCCGGATCGACAGATCCGGCATGAAGCGTTTCTCCATAAAATCGAAAAATTCATCCGAGGCACGCTGCACCACTTGCTGGGCCTCCACCTCCTTGACCAGTTGGCGCTTGCGCTCATCCAGCTCGGCGATCACATCGGAGAAATCGGAGATAATCCGTTCCGAATACTCGAAGGCATCCAATAGGTCATATACCTCGCCCTTATCCAGGAACGACTGCAGCGCGTTGCGGGTATTGCGGGTATTACGGTGGCGGGTACGGAAGCGGCCGCCGGACGCCTCCACCATCGGCTGGGTAAACAGGCGACCGTGGCGGGTAAAGGCGTAGGTGCTCTGCATGGTCGCCTCGTCCATCTGGCGTTCCAACCAGTCGTACTCCAGTAACTGGTTGAGGATCCAGTTTGCCTGCTCGCGCTGGGAGCGAGCAGGCACCTGAAAGCGTTCGGACTCGTCCTCATCCAGCACCGGGCTGCGAGCGATCGCCTCCTCCAGAATCTCGATCACCTGATCACGGTTGAAACTGCGGCTGTAATCGGCCAGGGAACCGTAGAGACGAGCATAGAAGGTGCGGAGGCAGTCCACCACCTGGCCCCGATACTTGCCATTGAGTGGTCTGAAAAAGTGTTCCCGTCCTTCAGTGAAGAACACTTAGTGGATCCCTGCGATCTGGATGATTAAGAAAGTTACCGTAGGCGGGTGCGTCTTCACTCTTGGCTCTCGTTTTATGGACCTGGACGCACCGCCCTTGGTTAATTGGCGGAGAGGGTGGGAGTCGAACCCACGGACCCCGCAAGGGGTCACTTGATTTCGAGTCAAGCCCATTCGGCCACTCTGGCACCTCTCCAATTCTGTGTGGCTGAACAACGGCGCTCTGCGCCGTCGAGTCAAGCCCATGACTTCGGGCTTCCTGCCCTCCGCCCTTCGGGGCGCCCTGCGGGCGCTAAAAATCGCTCCCGGCGATTTTTTCGGCCACTCTGGCACCTCTCCAATTCTGTGCGGCTGAACAACGGCGCCCTGCGCCGCCGAGTCAAGCCCATGACTTCGGGGCACGCTACGGGCGTTGAAATAAGTCCCCAGCTACTCCAGCGCGTCATTGTCGGCGGCTATTCTAACCAACTCCAGCGCCATTGACAGCAAAACGATTATTATTACTCCCAGACACTTAATCGACAACCATAAAAATATTTATAAAACAATCATCTAGCGCCGTCTTCGCGATCTGCCGAAACCTGCTCTAAAATAGGCGGTCGATTGTACACCTATTGAGCCGGTCGTTAACCTTACCGAGGTATTTAAAGGTATCCTGCAAGGCATGCGTACTCTCTGGATCCTGATACTGAGCCTGCTGCTCACCAGCTGCAGCATCCCTAAGCCTCTGATCGAACGGATCAAGGAGGAGGGGCAACTGATTGTGATCACCCGCAATAACCCCGCCACCTATATCCGGGAGAAGGATAAAATCCAGGGTTTGGAGTATGAACTGGTTGAACAGTTTGCCGCCGAACTGGGTGTCGAGGTGAAGTATGTGATCCCGGAGAGTTTTGACGAGATCCTTCCGGCTATCGCACGTGGTGAAGCCCATTTTGCCGCCGCTGGCCTAACCGTGACCAACGACCGGGAACTGGCGGTTAGGTTTACCCCCGAATATCAAACCGTCACCGCCCAACTGGTTTATAAAAGCGGAAAACAGCGCCCCAAAAAAATTACCGATACCGTTGACGGTGTCCTGGAAGTGATGGCAGGTAGCAGCCATGATGCGAAACTCAAGAAACTGGCTGTGCAATACCCGGAGCTGAACTGGACGGCCCAACGCTCGGTAGAAAGCACCGAATTACTGAACCTGGTCTACGAAGAGCTGATCGATTATACCATCGCCAATTCCAATGAAGTGGCGCTGAGCCGGCGCTTTCATCCGGAACTGAAAGTCGCTTTTAATCTGGGTGACGAGATGCCGGTGGCATGGGCCTTTCCCCACGCCGAGGACAACAGCCTGTATAAAGCAGCCAAGGCGTTTATCAAGCGGATCAAAGAGGACGGTTCTCTGGAGCAACTGCTTGAGCGCTACTACGGCTATGTGGAGAAACTGGATTTTGTCGATAATCGAACCTTTGCCCGGCATATGGTGCAACGCCTGCCGCCGCTGATTGCCCAGTTCAAACAGGCAGCGGAAGCGAACGACATGGATTGGCAATTACTCGCCGCCATCGGCTATCAAGAGTCCCACTGGAATCCGGAGGCGGTCTCCCCCACCGGGGTTAAGGGGATCATGATGTTAACCTCCGCAACCGCCAAACAGATGGGCGTCGCAGACCGCACCGACACCGCCCAAAGCATCAGCGGCGGTGCCCAATATCTGCGCCGGGTGGAGAAGAAATTACCCGAACGTATTCAGGAGCCGGACCGAACCTGGATGGCACTGGCCGGTTACAACGTCGGATACGGTCACCTGGAAGATGCCCGCATCCTCACCCAGCGCAACGGGGGCGATCCGGACAAATGGTCGGACGTAAAACAGAGTTTGCCCCTACTAGCCCAGAAGAAATACTACAAAACCGTCAAGCACGGTTTTGCACGCGGCAAGGAGCCGGTTCACTATGTGGACAACATTCGCAGTTACTACGACCTGCTGGTGTGGCACAACCGTAAACAGAAAAAACAGGTTATCCAGGCAGTGATCAGTACAGTGCCGCTGGCACTGTAGACAGACCTCTAGCGACGAGAGCGAAAAAAGGTACGCAACAACTCGGCGCATTCCTCCGCCAGCAAACCACCTTGGGCCTGCACGTAATGGTTGAACCGTTGATCAGACGGCAGTAGTCGGAAAACCGTGCCGGCCGCACCTCCCTTGGGATCCGTAGCGCCAAACACAACCCGGTTGACACGGGAATGGACAATGGCGCCGGCACACATGGGACAGGGCTCCAACGTCACGTAAAGCGTGGTACCGGGTAGGCGGTAATTCTGCAACCGCTGTCCGGCATCCCGCAACGCCATAATTTCGGCATGGGCAGTGGGATCATGGCTGATAATCGGCCGATTCCAACCTTCACCAACTACCTTACCGTTGGCCACCAATACCGCCCCGACCGGTACCTCCCCCTCGGCCTCAGCACGACGGGCCAGGGTAATGGCGTGCCGCATGAACGCTTCTTCCTCAGCATCCACAGCAACTGTCTGATCGATTTCGCTCATGCCCATTCGATAACCAACAAGCTTGGTAAAACGTTTAAGCGCCACCGCTCAGACTTGGCGTGCTCAGTCAATGCCATGAAAAATACCACTGTCAATAATTTCGTGAAGATATATGACTATATCTTACCCATATAGCCAAACAAGCAGAAGTTAACTTTGGTTATGCACGACCCAGATGGGCATTCATGGCTCAACTGGCAAAATTTCGGTGAAGGACTGTGGCACATGAATGGACGTGAGTTGATCCAAGAAAATGCTTTATACAGATCGATCGGCTAATGCCGGGATAACGACCGAACCAGCCCCCATTTGGAATCATTGAGGTCGAATCTGCCGGGAAACCCCCGCTAAAGTGGTAAAACTACTGTTCGAGGTGAAGCATACAACCGAGAGAGATCGGTGCCGATTCGCGCATGAATTCAGGGAGCAAACGTCTATGTTGAACTCAATAGAATCGCTGTTGCTTCTCGAATCAATTTCTCGCCCCCTCGTTTTGGTGTGAGCCGATTAAAAGCGATTTCATGCCCGATGTTCTGAAGTAGAATGGCGACTTCGCCAGCGCCATGTGGCGGAAGAGGCGGCAACGGTCCGGCAAATGGAGCCAAGTCATTAATATAATTAACTATCTTTTGATCCACCGCATTGAGTTGCCGCAACAGCAACTTGCGTACGGCCGGAGAGGCAGGTATTCCCCGGTCAACCCCAAGAATTCTCACCGCCTTGGGTGACACCACCAGAAAATTTGCCAGATCCACCGCCAGCTCCGCTGCTTTTGATTGGGCAGAGACGGACAGCATCTGCGAGGGTTTGTAATATTGTCCCGGTTGAGCACCCGCTGAGGTTGTAGGAAAGGCGGTAATGTCGAGTGGCTTTTGCATGTTTTTCTGATAGGCGAGCAGCATATTTGAGTGGGCAAAGTCTGTCGCCGCATAACCCAGGATCAGCACAGAGGTATCAATGGTGTGTTTGGCCAGCACCTGAATATCGGCCGGTACACAACCGCCGAAGGCTCGGATATTTTTCCAATAGGTGAACCATTCTACTGCGTCTCCGCTATCAAAATTGAGTGTTCCCTCGGGTGTGTAGAGGCCTTTGCCCCTTTGTCTGAGCCAGGCTTCAAACACTATCTCTATGCCACTGGCATCTGGCGTCGCATATAGGTTTGGCTGCTTGTTGCCTTTGACAAAGGCTTTGCATTTATCGCTGAATGCCTCCCAGGTTGTGCCGAGCGTAGGTGGCTCAACACCGGCTGAATCCCAGCCCTCTCGATCGATGATAGCGGCCGTGGAATTGATGCCGAGGTTCACACCGTAAAGCACGCCGTCGACACTGCAAGAATCGATATTGTGTTGGCCGAAGGATTCGATGTCGAGTCGATTCCCCAAGTATTTGTTAAGCGGTAATAAGATTCCATTATCGGCGTATAGCTTCAGATAGCGGTAATCCATCTGTATCAGGTCTGGCGTTTGACGCGCGGCAATCAGCGACACGAAGCGCTGCCAGTAATCGAGCCAATCCAGGGATTCGGTATCGATGTCAATACCTGTAGTCGCCGTAAAAGCGGCAAGCGCTTTATGGGTCAGGACAGCGCGATCCTGGCTGCCCCACCAGATAAATTTTATCCGGGAATTCTCAGCCCACAGTCTGGGGCAACAGAGGCTGCCGGCTACGCCGGCAGCCAGACCGAGGAATCTGCGACGACTAAGGCTACTGGATATCATTGTATTTGGCCTCCGTTACAATCCAAATAGACAGCTGATGTCATTTGTACACCGTCATATTAGAGGCGATCATCTCACGCGCCGCCTCGGCAGGCATGGGCCTTGCAATATAGTAGCCCTGGGCCTGGGTACAACCTTCACTGCGGAGAAACTCCAGTTGCTGCACACTCTCTACCCCTTCGGCCACGGACTCAATCCCCAGGGTCGTACAGAGGCCACACACCGCTTGCACCACCGCCTGACTGTCCTTTGAATTGAGTACATCATGGATAAAAGACTTATCGATTTTAACCCGGTCAAAGTGGAATTTTCGTATATAACCGAGGCTGGAGTAGCCGGTCCCAAAGTCATCCATTGCGATATGGACACCCATACTTCTCAAGGCGGCAAGTGTGTCAAGATTTGCCTCCGTATCTTGCATTAATATCCCCTCGGTAATCTCCAGTTCGAGACGATGGGGAGGGAGGCCTGAAACGGCAAGAGCGGCTTCAATATCGGCGATCAATGTATTGGCACGAAACTGAACCGGTGACACGTTGACCCCTACCTGTAAATTTTCCGGCCAGTGACGTGATTCCAGGCAGGCCTGCATCAATACCCAGCGGCCGATGGTGGTAATTAAACCGGTTTCCTCCGCAATGGGTATAAACTCTTCCGGCGAGATAAAACCGCGTTCACTGTGGCGCCAACGTATGAGCGCCTCGAAACCCTGGATATTTCCAGTGGAAATATCCACCTGGGGTTGATACGCCAATTCCAGATCTTCCGCTTCCATCGCCTTTCTGAGCTCCATCTCCAGAGTTCGGCGTGCCTGAACGAGGGCGCCCATCTCTGCTTCGTAGAAGCAGTAGACATTGCGCCCTTTTCCTTTGGCTCGATACAGCGCCAGATCCGCACATTTCATCAGCCGGTCTGGATCATGTCCGTCTCGGGGACTAATAGCGATTCCAATGGATATTCCGACTACGATCATATGACCGTTGATATCAAAGGGCTGACCAATCTTGTCAATGATGCGACGGGAGAGCCGGATTACCGCCTCGGTACTCGATTCACTGGTGAGTAAAATAGCAAACTCATCACCGCCTACACGGGCAACCCGGTCGGAACCTCGCAGGCAGGATTGAAGTCGTTCGGCCACTACAACCAGTAACTGATCGCCCACCTGGTGGCCCAGGGTATCGTTGACCGTTTTGAACAGGTCCAGATCCATAAACAGGAGGGCTACTTCCCGCTTCTGTGTCACATCATTTAACAGCGAGCCTATAGAATCCCGAAACAACCGGCGGTTCGGTAGTCCGGTGAGCGTATCGTGGTAAGCTAGGTGGGCTATCTGCTGCTCCTGGCGACGCCTTTCGGTGATGTCCTCATGGACCGACACCATACCTCCTTCCGGCGTGCGCGCGGTACGAACCAGTATTGTGCGCTCGTTACGGAAGTTCAATACCAGCGGCTTGTTAGAAAAGGCGGTGTAGCTCTCAGCATAATCACCTTCACCGTCATGTCGTACCTCTTGCGCACCTTTGGCGATACAGGTCTGCATAATCTGTTTTAGCGGCGTACCCTCGCATACATCTCCGGAGGTCAAGTCATACAGTGTCATAAACTTGGTATTGCTCATCAACAGTCGATTGTCTGCATCGATAAGGCATAGACCCTGCGGGATATTCTCGATGGCGGCATAAAGACGCTCGTACTGGGTTCTAATCTTAGCTTTCGATTCCGACAGCAGGCGTCGACGGGCATCCTTCAGGTCGGCCAGCAATACATTAAAGCTTCGAGCCAGCTCTCCAACCTCATCCATTCTGGCCATCAGTTGAACTGGCACCTGCTGCGACAACTCTTTACCCCGTAACTGGAGAACAAAGGCTTTCAGGCTCTCTATCGGACTTGCCAGTCCTGCAGCGAATAGCAAGCCCAATCCCAAGAGTACGACTGCCATAGCTGTGTTCACGCCGATGATGAGCCATTTGGCTTCGTCTATGGTGGTGTGGGTCTTATCCAGAGCCTGTTGGTAGCGTGTGCGAGCCTCCTTTTCCAGTCCGCCAAGCGCTGACGCCAGCGCTATATCGGCACGATTCGTCGCCATTCGAGTGATACTGCTTCCGGAGTAAAACAGACTCGTCCGTTTCCAGATATCATGTATACCAATAGGGCTCAAAATGGCATGCGTCAACTGGTCCAATTGTCGATCAATCTCAACATAAAGAAGCCCAAGATCCTTATCGGGCAAATTCGGCGCCATATTTTTAAATTCGGATGAGAGAGTCTTAAGTAGGGACTCATTCAGCTGGACAACCTGCTTATCGCCCTCGATGAGTTGGGTGGAATGTGTGTGCTTCAGTATGTTTCCGAGTTCGCTAAGTTTGGCCCTAATCAACGCCAACCGCATTAAGGCTGTGTCGTTATCCACTACGGAGGAATCAGATTTACTCAAGGCGCTCTTATCGACGGGTGGCAGAGAGCGAGTTGAAAGTTGCGAAGGTAGCCGTTCTATGAGATTGCTTAGTGCCGCGATAGCCTCTTGTGCGCGATATTGCTGCGACTGGAATTCGATCTGCAGGCTTGTCTGTGTATCACAACTGCTGAGCAGGCTTTTGAAGGCGCGCAAGAGTTCATCTTTGGCGGATCTCACCTTCACTTCGTAGGTAACGTCCATGTTGTGTAAAAAAGTTGCCAGATCTTCGATGGTCTCGATGTCTTTGTCCATCGAGCCGTTCAGCAGTATTCGGTGGGAACCGTCGGCCACTCTGCATGCCTGCAGGAGTTCACGTGCCCGGCCGGTTAGACTGTGCATGGAGTTTGAAGCGTTAATGGCCTTTGTAAGCAGGGGCAGATAGATCTGAGTGGTGTTGGCGACGGAGGTTGTTACGATGTTGCTATAACTAATTGCCACCCAAGCGCAGATACTGATTATCAGCACGGCCCCTAAGGTAGCGGAGAGTACTTTAAAACGAAGGCGTCCTGCCAACATCTGAAACCATCTGTTCAATGGAGACCCCTTAATACAGGACGATTGTTGTTCCGCTCCAAACCGCTAGCAACCCACCGAGGCGGCTATCCAGATAGGAAAGGTGTTAATGCCTTTTATAATCTTAGCACGTCGAGAACTAAGCGCCCTGCGTGGCAAGCCTCTCAGCAAGCCGGTAATAGCCATGCCCTAGTCGGCCATCCGAGGGCAACAATAATGATTATCAAAGCGACACTCCTGGCACTCCTTGCGTGCCGGGAAGAGGCATGATCCAGACACAATAGCACCCTCCGGGTTCCATTCAGCACCTCTTTACTATCTTCCAGAAAAATCGTCGATTAAATGCTGTCGCGCAGCCAAGCCCCAGGCTACATTCCGTGCCAACAATATTCAGGTAGGAAATCTTGCGTTCAATACAGGCGGGATCTACTTTTGGGCGGCATTCCAGGAATCACTCCTTGTACCGCAACCACCCGCCGTTCTGCATGCCGCGAAAGCAGACAAGCACTATCCTGCAAGAGACACAAAAAATAAGCAGCGGCGCCAAGGAGTTACTGCTTTTCTCGACCGCCGCTATCACGATAAGCGAAGATCCTCTGGCAAAGCCACAGGATCTTAATTCACACAAAAAAAGAGGGGATATCATTTACCTGTTTCGAAATCGGGAAACTCCAGTTTCAATCAACAAAAAATCCGGCACTAAGCCGGATTTTTATCTGCCCTTCAGAAATGTGGCTTACCCCAGCGCCTCTTTCATCGCCGGCAGTGCCTCAAACAGGTCACCCACCAATCCGTAGTCGGCCACCTGGAAGATCGGCGCCTCGCTGTCCTTGTTGATTGCCACGATCACCTTGCTGTCCTTCATCCCGGCCAGATGCTGGATAGCCCCGGAGATACCGACCGCGATGTACAGATCCGGCGCCACCACCTTACCGGTTTGTCCCACCTGGAAGTCGTTCGGTACATAGCCGGCATCCACCGCTGCCCGCGAAGCGCCCACGGCGGCATCGAGTTTGTCGGCTACCGCATCCAGCAGCTGGAAGTTGGCGCCATCCTGCATCCCGCGACCGCCGGAAATAACAATACGCGCCGAGGTCAGTTCGGGTCGCTCGGATTGCGACAACTGGCGATCGACAAAGCTGGAGAGACCGCACTCTTCGCCGGCATCGACCGACTCCACAGCGGCACTGCCACCCTCTTGGGCACTCGCCTCAAACTTGGTGGTGCGCACCGTAATCAGCTTACAGGTATCGGATGAACGTACCTTGGCCAGGGCATTGCCGGCGAAGATGGGACGGATAAAGGTCTCCGCATCCACTACCGCGCTAATATCGGAGATCTGGGACACATCCAGTAACGCTGCCGCCCGCGGCAGGAAATTTTTGCCGAAGGTGGTGGCAGGCGCCAGTACGTGGCTGTACTCGCCGGCCAGCGCCACCACCTGGGCGGCCAGATTCTCCGCCAGATGGTGAGCCTGGGTCTCGCTATCCACCAGTCGAATCCGGGCGATACCGGGAATCTGTGCGGCGGCCTGGGCCACTCCGTCACACCCCTGACCGGCCACCAGGATATCCACGACACCGTCGGTATATTCGGCGATCTGCTGTGCGGCGGTCACGGCGTTCAGGGTAGCCGGCGCCAGGGTCTGATTGTCATGCTCGGCAATAATTAAAACACTCATCGCTTATTCCTCGTCACACCGGATCAGATGACCCGCGCCTCATTTCTCAGTTTGTCCACCAGCTGCTCCACGCTGTCCACCAGCACACCGGCCGAGCGGGCCTCCGGCTCCATCACTTCCAGGGTGACAAGGCGTGGCGCCACGTCGAGACCCAACTCATCCAGGACAATCTTCTGCAACGGCTTCTTTTTTGCCTTCATCACATTGGGCAGGGTGGCGTAACGTGGCTCGTTGAGCCGCAGATCCACCGTCACCACCGCCGGCATGCGCACGCTGATGCGGTCCAGACCACCATCGATTTCACGCAGCGTCGTGGCGGTCTCACCCTCCAGCTTCAGTTTTGAAGTAAAGGTGCTCTGTGCCCAGCCCAGCAGTGCCGCCAGCATCTGGCCGGTCTGGTTGCAGTCGTCATCGATCGCCTGCTTGCCCACCAACACCAGGCCAGGCTGCTCCTGGGCCACCAGATGCTGAAACACCTTGGCCACGGCGAGCGGTTCCAACACCTGCTCGGTGACGACATGGATGGCCCGGTCCGCCCCCATGGCCAGCGACTGACGCAGCGTCTCCTGTGCCTTTTCCGGCCCGATAGAGAGGGTCACAATCTCTTCCACCTGGCCCGCCTCTTTGAGTCGAATCGCCTCTTCCACGGCGTTTTCATCGAACGGGTTCATCGACATCTTGGCGTTGGTCAAATCGACAGCCGAGCCGTCTGCCTTGACCCGGGCCTTTACCTGCGGGTCCAGTACCCGCTTCACTCCAACTAGCACTTTCATCACGCTATGCTCCACTGGCCGGTGCCATCTAGACGCCGGATATGATCACAATGACTGGGGTTAGGCTGCCCCGGAACAGTCACGCTGTCCCGGGGATCAGTTCATGCACGCAGGCACTTGTTCTCGGGATCGAACGGCGACTCCTCGATCACCGTGGCGTTGTACAACTCGCCCAGGATCTCGATCTGCAACTCGGTACCGATCTCCGCCAGCGCCGGTTGCACCAGCCCCAGGGCCAAAGACTTACCTACACGCCAGCCGTAACCGCCGGAGGTGGCACGCCCTACCACTTCACCATCTTTGTAGATGGCCTCGGAACCGCGCGCATCCGCATCGGTCACACCGCGCACTTCCAGGGTGACAAAGGCGTTCTTGAAGCCACGCTCCTGCCAATCCGCCAGCGCCTGCTTGCCGATAAAGTCGCACTCCTTGTCCAGGCGCACGAAGCGGTCCAGACCCGACTCCAGGGCCGAGTATTCAATCGACATCTCGCGCGGAATCAGGCGATAGGATTTCTCAATACGCATGGAGTCCATGGCGCGAATACCGAACGGCTTGATATCAAACTCAGCGCCGGCCGCCATCAGCTGATCAAAGATGTAGTTCTGCATCTCGATCGGATGGTGCAGCTCCCAGCCCAACTCGCCGACAAAGTTGACCCGCAACGCATGGGCCTGGGCATAGCCGACATTGATGAACTGACCGGTCAACCAGGGAAACGCCTTATTGGAGAGGTCGGTATCGGTCAGCTTCTGCAGTACCTCGCGGGAACGCGGTCCGGCCAGTACCAGCACACCCTGCTGGGTGGTGATCGGTTGCAGGTTGACACTGCCGTCGTTCGGCTTCAGCTTTTTCAGGTAGTCGTGATCATGGTTCTCAAACGCGCCGGCAGAAACCAGATAGTAGTGCTGCGGACCGGTCTTGTAGACGGTGAACTCGGCGCGTACGCCGCCGTTCATGGACAGCATGTGACACAGACCGATACGCCCGATGCTTTTCGGGATGCGGTTGGCAAACAGGGATTCCAGCCACGCCTCGGCACCGGGACCGGATACCAGGCACTTGGCGAAGGCGGACATATCCAATAAGCCCACCTTGCTGCTGACGTGCTGGCACTCCTGACCCACAAACTCAAAGTAGTTGGAACGGCGGAAGGAGTTTTTCTCCACCACACGGCCATCCTCCAGAGGCTTGGAGTGGTTGTCGTTCAGCAGCACATCGGCCTTGGCCAGATCGTCCTCGCTCAACTGATACCCCTTGGGTGCAAACCAGTTGGGACGTTCCCAGCCGTAGACGCTGCCGAATACCGCGCCGAGCGCCTTCATGCGATCGTAACAGGGACTGGTCTTCAGCGGACGTGCCGCCGACCGCTCCTCGTCCGGATAATGCGTAGTGAAGACGTTGGAGTAAGCCTCTTCGTTCTTGTTGCGCAGGTAACCCCGCGAAGCGTAGGGACCGAAACGACGCGGATCCACACCCATCATGTCCACGGTCGGTTCACCGTCCACGATCCACTCCGCAAGCTGCCAACCGGCACCGCCGGCGGCGGTGATACCGAAGCTGTGGCCTTCATTGAGCCAGAAGTTTTTCAAACCCGGTGCCGGGCCGACGATCGGATTGCCGTCCGGGGTGTAGGCGATGGCGCCGTTGTAGACGGTCTTTACCCCCACCTCACCAAACGCCGGCACCCGGTACATACAGGCCTCCACGTGCGGCATCAAGCGGTCCAGGTCCTCGTTGAACAGCTCGTATTCACAGTCGTCCGCGGGACCGTCCACGTAACAGCAGGGGGCACCCTTCTCATAGGGACCCAACAGCAGACCGCCGCCCTCTTCCCGCAGGTAGTAACCGGCGTCCGACTCACGCAGCACGCCCATCTCCGGCAGGCCCTGCTGATGGCGCGCCTGGATCTCCGGGTGGGGCTCGGTGACGATAAACTGATGCTCCACCGGGATCACCGGGATATCCAGACCCACCATTTGGCCGGTCTTGCGCGCAAAACTGCCGGTGCAGGAGACCACGTGCTCACAATCGATGTCACCCTTGTCGGTCTTCACCAGCCAACGTCCGTCGGCCTGCTGCTCGATGCCGGTGACCGTGGTGTAGCGATAGATTTCGGCCCCTCGCTCACGCGCACCCTTGGCCAGTGCCTGGGTCAAGTCCGCCGGCTGGATATAGCCGTCCTCCGGATGTTGAATGGCGCCCACCAGACCTTCGGTGTTGCACAGCGGCCAGATCTCCTTGACCTCTTCAGGGGTGAGAAACTTCACATCCACACCCACGGTCTTGGCTACACCGGAGTAGTATTTGTACTCATCCATGCGGTAGTCGCAGTTGGCGAGACGGATATTGCTGACCTGGCTGAAGCCCACACTCTGCCCGGTCTCCTGCTCCAGCTCCTGGTAAAAATCGACCGAATACTGGTGCAACTTGCCGACCGAGTAGCTCATATTGAACAGAGGCAGCAGACCCGCCGCGTGCCATGTTGAGCCTGAGGTAAGCTCCTTACGCTCGATCATCACCACATCGGACCAACCCTTCTTGGCCAGATGGTAGAGCGTGCCGGCGCCGACAACGCCACCACCTATCACTACAACACGTGCGCTAGATTTCATTGTATTCTTTGCTCCCAGTGTCCTGCTGTGCGAATTGAACCCGCCCACGGGCCACAATAAGCCCAGCGCAACGGCGGTATTTCCAAAGCAGTTTAGCCAGCGCCCAAGCGCTCCGACTGCCTCGTTTGCGACTGTTAGGTATCAATTTGCGCCACCCACTCCGGGGCCGCGGGGAGCAGACAGAACCGGGGCTCGGGAGATGCCGTAATCGCGTATCGTCAGGTCGCAAACAAGCAATGCCGGCGATCGCTATCCAGATAGGATCCTGTGCAACCATCAAAGCACCGACGCAAAATCAGAGAGCAAAACATGAAAAAAAGCCTGCGGCAGGAGATCTTCAGACAGCGCAAGGCGCTCGACGCACCGACCTATCAGGCGCGCAGCCGGGCGGTCAAGCAGCGCCTGTTGGACGGCGGTTTCCTGGACGGCGTCAAAAGCGTACACCTCTACTACGCCATCAATAACGAAGTGAACACGCTCGAACTGATCGAGGAGCTGTGGCAACGCGATATCGAGGTGGTGATGCCGCGCACCGATCTGAAAAATAACAAGCTCGACAACTACCCGATCACCAGCTTCGACCAGTTGGAGGAGCGGACCGCCTTCAAACTGCTGGAACCGAAACCGTCGTTGCCACTCCGCGAGGAGGATTGCGACCTGATTCTGGTGCCCGGCCTGGTGTTCGATCACGACTTGAACCGTATCGGTTACGGGGGCGGTTTTTATGACCGTTTCCTGGCCCGGAGCCGCGGACGCAAAGTAGCCATTGCCTATGACTTCCAGGTGAGGGAATCGATCCCCAGCGAACCGCACGACATCCGGATGGACCAGATCGTCACCGACGCGCGCATCTACGCCTAATCAACGGGGCGGTCACCGTGCCGCGACCGCCGCCCGAGATCGCAGATGGAACGATCCCGAATTCGTAAAAATCTATAGCTCTTCAGCGGAATTCATAGGCGTAAAAAGACAAATATCCTCTCGCCAAGCACACCAAGCTATCTAACAGATCGCGGAGGGGCGCGGCACACAAGGAACAACCAATACCACGGGGCAGGATGTCTGGAGTGGCGGTTAAGGGGAGGTAAGGCTGCCTGCGGGAGACTCGCCTTCTGGCCGATTCTTTACCCTGTCATCCTTGGCGCTCTTTGCGTCTTGCCGAGAGAACAGAATAGTGGCCTTCGTATTCCCAGCCCACGTGTTCTTCCAAAATATCATGTGGTTGGCGATAACGGCAGGCAAATGAACAGCCATGGATTTGTCTGTGGATCCAAAAGTATTGGTCGCCGTGTCCGGTTAAGTTGTCCCTGAGCGCCCCACCCTTCACCAGAAACGAATCCCTGTACCAATAGCGACAAGCGTCACTTGGTCGAAGAAAGATGTCGTTGTGAGCACAGGGACGACGAAGCGGGTTGGGTACTATCCCCTCCTGCTTACCGGGAATAACCAACTAGTGAGGATACCTTCGTGCAAGTAGCCGCCACGCATGAACACAAAGATCTGAACGGAAGAGCCGTCGCCGACGAGATCCTGGCCGATGTACGCGACCAGTTGGAGTCGCTCAAATCGCACGGTTGGAAACCGAAGCTGATCTCGATCACCGTTGGCGACACCAGCGCCGTTGAAGTCTATGTGCGCAATCAGAAGCGCACCGCCGAACGCGCCGGCATCGCTTTTGAAGAGCGCAACTTTTCTGCCGAAGTCTCCGACACCGAGTTGCACGCCGGGCTGGCGGCCATGAATGCAGACCCCAGTGTCACCGGTATCATCATCCAGCGTCCGGTACCCAACCATCTGGCGATCAAAAAGCTGCAATCCGCGATTCACCCGCTGAAGGATGTGGAGGGCATGCATCCGACCTCCATCGGCAACATCGTCTACAACCAGCTCGATCTGGCGCCTTGCACCGCCGCCGCCTCGGTGGAGCTGCTGAAACGCACCGGCCTCAAACTGCAAGGGCTGGAGGTGACCCTGGTGGGCCATTCCGAGATCGTCGGTAAGCCGATCGCCTTCCTGCTGATGTCAGAGGGCTGCACGGTCACCGTGTGTCACCACATGACCCGTAACCTCGCAGTGCACTCCCGGCAGGCGGATGCGGTATTTGTCGCGGTTGGCAAACCAGGGTTGATCACCGGCGACATGATCAAACCCGGGGCGGCGGTGATCGACATCGGTATCAATCAGATCCAGACCGAAAGTGGCGAAACCTGCATCGTGGGCGATGTGGATTACGACTCCTGCCGCCCGATCGCCGGCTGGATCACACCCGTTCCGGGTGGCGTCGGCCCGGTAACGGTGGCGACCCTGATGCGCAATACCCTGGTCGCGGCCCGTCGCCAACGCCAGCACTACGAAGCGGAATTCGGCAAACCGATGGCGGTGTGACCCGACGCGGTTTGCGGCCGGCTGTCGACACTTGACGCAGGCAAACAGATGCAGGTCGCTCACGAGTCAGACCGCGCTCGCCGGTGGGCGCACCATTAGCCCCATGAACGACCGTCAGTGCCGTCTAAGGCATTGTTTATAAACCCACAAATGGACCGGTTTTCGGACCACAACGGAGTCGACAGCATGAGCCAACCTGATGCATCCGCACCCACCCGGCGCAGCCGCCGCGGCGGCAGTGCCGCGCGCCGCGCCGCCGCAGAGACCAGCGCCCCGATCGTGCCCTATATCACGCGTAACATCCCCTATTACGAGGTGCTGGATGAAGAGGGGCTGAGCCTGATCGAGTCCAACGCCGACACCCTGCTGGAGGAGATCGGTATCGAGTTCCGCGATGACCCGGAGGCGCTGCAGATCTGGAAGGATGCCGGTGCCGAAGTGGATGGCGAACGGGTGAGATTTCCGCGTGGAATGTGCCGTCAAATCATCCAGACCTCGGCACCCCGGGAATATACGCACCACGCGCGCAATCCCGAACGCAGCGTGCGCATCGGCGGTAAGCACACCGCTTTCGCCCCCGGCTACGGCTCCCCCTTCGTCTACGATCAGGATCAGGGTCGTCGCTATGCCACACTGCAGGACTTCGAGAATCTGATCAAGCTGACCTATCTGTCACCCAGTCTGCATATCTCCGGCGGGACCATTTGCGAGCCGGTGGATCTGCCGGTAAACAAGCGCCACTTCGACATGATCTACAGCCACATCAAGTATTCCGACAAATGCTTTATGGGCTCGGTCACTGCACCGGAGCGGGCCGAGGATACCATTGAGATGGTAAAGATCCTGTTCGGCGATGACTACATCGACCCGGAGAGCGGCCGCCCGAAAACCGTCACCACCAGCCTGATCAACGCCAACTCACCGATGACCTTTGACGCCACCATGCTGGGTGCAGCCAAGGTCTATGCACGCAACAACCAGGCCTGCATCATCACCCCGTTTATCCTTGCCGGAGCCATGTCGCCGGTGACCGTCGCCGGCACCGCGGCTCAGACGCTAGCCGAAGCCTTGGCGGGGATGGCCTTTGTTCAGTTGGTCAATCCCGGCGCGCCGGTAGTACTGGGCAGCTTCGCCAGCTCCATCTCCATGCAGTCTGGAGCGCCCACCTTCGGCACTCCGGAGCCGGCCCTGGTGCTCTATATCATGGCCGCCCTGGCACGACGCCTGGGTGTACCTTTCCGTTCCGGCGGCAGCCTTAGCGCCTCCAAACTCGCGGATGCCCAAGCGGCTTACGAATCGGTCAACACCCTGCTGCCAACCGCGCTCGCCGGGGTCAACTTTGTGCTGCACACCACCGGCTGGCTAGAGGGCGGACTGACCATGGGTTACGAGAAGTTCGTCATGGATGCGGACCAGGCGGGCATGATGGAGGTCATGCTGAAAGGCGTCGACCTGAGTGAAAACGGTCAAGCGCTTGACGCCATCCGTGAGGTGGGACCGGGCAACCACTTCCTGGGCTGCAGCCATACCCAAGCCAACTTCAAGACCGCCTTCTACCGCTCACCGTTGGCTGATAACAACAGTTTTGAGCAGTGGGTATCCGAGGGTGGCAAGGATCAGGTGCAACGCGCCAATCAACGCTGGAAGCAGATGCTGGCCGATTACCAGACGCCGGCACTGGACCCGGCAGTCGACGAGGCACTCTGTGATTACATAGCGCGACGTAAAGAATCGTTTCCTGATTCCAACGTGTAACAGCCTGTAGCCCTCTCGTCCCCCCGGACAATATGGGCTTACTTCACTCGCCGCAAGGGCTTTAGAGCCTTTGCGGCGTTGTCATTTGTGGTCAAAAATTAACGGCACTATCAGCCCAGGTTGCACCGCTGCGCCCGTTTTTTCTGCGCATAAAAATCCCTCCTCCTCAGCCTGTCAGGCATCACTTTGTCGGCGGCATCAGCGACTCGAGCAAAACGCCATAAAAATCTGGTAAATCATTAAAAAAACTGCAAATTTTATGCATTTTTTACTATACGTTTTCGTCTATTTTCTGTAATAATTCTATACGCATGTTAACTACAGGGTTATGCCCAATGACCGCCCCAATCAAACCAGACAATCCGTTGCGGCTCGGTTTTTTGGTCGTCCCAAACTACTCCATGATCGCCTTCACATCGGCTATCGAGCCGCTGCGTATGGCCAATCAATTGTCCCAGCAAAAACTCTACGAGTGGCTCACGGTAACGCTGGACGGCGAACCGGTGCAGGCCAGTAACGGGATAATGATTCAGCCCGACTACGCAGCGGCTGATCTGCCGAAACTGGATATGCTGTTTGTCTGTTCCGGCATCAACGTGGCGGACAACTATTCCAAACCCCTGGCCAGTTTCCTGAATAAGTTATCGCGGCAACACGTGGACCTGGGGGCACTTTGCACCGGTACCTATCTGCTGGCTAAGTCGGGGTTGATGGAGAACTACCGTGCCACCATTCACTGGGAAAACCTGGCCAGTACGCGTGACGAGTTTCCGCGCCTGCAGCTGACCGACGAACTCTATGAGATCGACCGGGATCGCTACACCTGTGCCGGTGGCACCGCACCCATGGACATGATGCTGCAACTGATCAATGAGACCTGCGGCAGTACCCTCTCCTCCAATATCTCGGAGCAGTTCATGCTCAGCCGGGTACGTGACAAGCACGACCGACAGCGCACACCACTGCACCTGAAGCTGGGTACCAGCCAGCCTAAACTGACCGAGGCGGTCTCGCTGATGGAGGCGAATGTCGAAGAGCCGATTACCCTGGACGAACTCTCCTCGCTGGTCGGCGTCTCACGCCGCCAACTGGAGCGGCTGTTCCAGAAGTATCTCAACTGCGTGCCCACCCGATACTACATGGACCTGCGACTCAGGCAGGCCCGTCTGATGCTACTGCAGACCGACAAACCGATCGTGGATGTAGCGATGGCCTGCGGTTTCGTATCCGCCCCCCACTTCAGCAAATGCTACCGGGATTATTTCGGCATCCCACCGCGCGAAGAGCGCCGCCGGCACAAAGTAGAAAACCCGCGCCCATGAGGCAGCGGGTTTTCTACCAGCCGTCAAGCCATATCGTCGTCACTCAGTGGTAATTGATCGTCTGCTGACGCCGCCGACGCTCCCGCCCGCGTTGTTCACGCCTGTCATTGCGACCGCTGGCTTGAACCTTCTTCTCAGGCAGGGCCACTACCTGTTGCAGTTGAACGAACTGATCCCGACTATGGGGCAATCCCATGGCCGAGACGAAGTGTTCCTGGAAGCGGGGCTCCATGGCGGTCTCCACCTTCTCCACCGCCCGCAGCACCTGCTCGATACGCATACGGGAGTCCCGGTTGAGCAGGGCGATACGTGCACCGGTGCCGGCGGCATTACCCACCGAACCCACCTGGGTCAGCTCGCAGTCCGGGATCAGGCCCAGGATCATGGCGTACTTCACATCGATATGCGAACCGAAGGCACCGGCCAGGCCGATCCGCTCCACCCGCTCAACGCCCATGCGGTCCATCAGCAACCTGATCCCGGCATACAAAGCCGCTTTCGCCAGCTGAATGGCACGGACATCATTCTGAGTCAGACGTAGACGTTTACTACCGTGGTGCAGGTCATAGGCAAAGGTGCGACCATCCTGCACCACCCGTTCACTCTTCTGTGCCATCGCCGGATCTATCACGCCGTCGGCGTCGATCACACCAGCCAGGAACAGTTCGGCGATCAGCTCAATAATCCCCGAACCGCAGACTCCGCTGACACTGATATTGGCCGTCGCCGCCTCGAATCCGGGCTCATCCGACCACAGTTCGCAACCAATCACCTTAAAACGGGGTTCCAGCGTTTCCCGGTCGATGCGTACCCGTTCCACCGCGCCGGTGGCTGCACGCTGTCCGCAACTGATCTGTGCCCCCTCAAACGCCGGCCCCGTGGGACTGGAGGCAGCCATCAGGCGGTGACGATTTCCCAGCACGATCTCCGCATTGGTACCCACATCCACCAACAGGGTCATCTCTTCCGCCAGATCCGGTCTCTCAGCCAGGATCACCCCGGCAGTATCCGCACCGATATGTCCGGCCAAACAGGGCAATACGAACAGACGCGCTGCGGGGTGCAGATTCAGCTCCAGCTGATCCGCGTGCAACGCCAGCGCCTGATCCACCGCTAGATTAAACGGCGCCGAACCCAGCGGGGTGGGGTCGATGCCCAGTAACAGATGATGCATGATGGGATTGCACACCACGCTCAACTCCAGGATATCCACCACCTGAATGCCGGCCTGCGACGCCGCCTGCCGCGCCAACTCGTTGAATGCCTGCCGCACCTGCCGGGTCATCTCTCGCGCGCCGCCTTCGTTCATCATCACGTAGGAGACCCGGCTCATCAGGTCTTCACCGAAGCGGATCTGCGGATTCATCATGGAAGCGGTAGCCACCACCTGGCCGTTGTGCAGATCACACAGATGGGCGGCAATGGTGGTGGAACCCAGATCCACGGCCAGACCGTAGGCATCACTCTTCTGCCCCGGCCAGACGGCGATCATTCGCGGCTGCCCCTGCATCGGATAGTAGATGGCCACCGTTACCTGCACCATCGATGATGAACCGTCAGCCCGCTTGTCCTGAACCACGTTCAATACCGATTGCAGCGTCTCCAGCAGACTGAAGTCAAACGCCAGATCGGAAAAATGGTAATCCACCGCCAGCGCCTGCTGCAGGCGGGTGATATCGGAGGCCGGCTCCCGAAGATCCGGCAGCGCCACCCAGGTGCTATAAAGCTTGACCGCCGGGTCGTGATTGATGTGGCAATCGGCCGCCTGCTTGACCACGTGCTGCTGATGGGTCTGGCTGTCGGAGGGGATATCGATCACCAGGTCACCGCGTATCTGCGCGCAACATCCCAGTCTCAGTCCCGCTTCCAGTACCTCCTCATATTCGAACATCTCCGTCTCCGAGGGCGGTGAGAGATGCGCTTCACGTGACTCGATACCGTGTTTGGAAAAGGCGCCGACGGCGTGCGTAATCCGGCAGGTCCCGCACACCCCGTGACCGCCGCAGACTGTCTCCAGATCCACTCCCAGTTGCTGCGCTGCCTGCAGCACCGTGGTGCCCACGGGGAATTCACCCCGCAGGCCGGAGGGGGTAAAGACGACGATGGCTTTCTCAGGCACGACGGCGACGACTCGGCCGGCGGCCACGCCCGGCGGTATCACCCTCAGCGGCTGGCTCGCGGAAACGCTTGATCCAATTCATGCAGTCCGGATCACGTCCCATCATCACATCCGCACCCAGGGTGGCGTTGATCACCTCCTTATGCATTGGATTGGCGATCGCCGAAGTCATGCCGGCATGGATCGCCATGCTGAGAAATGCGCCGTTGACGCCGTCACGATTGGGCAAACCGAAGCTGATATTGGAGGCACCGCAGGTGGTGTTCACCTTCAGTTCGGTGCGCAGGCGGTGAATCAGCTGCAGTGCCTGCTTGCCGGCGGTGTTCACAGCACCCACCGGCATCACCAGCGGATCCACCACCACATCGCAGGCGGGGATGCCGTAATCGGCCGCACGCTCAACAATCTTCTTCGCCACGTCAAAACGCACATTCGGATCCTGCGAAATGCCGGTCTCGTCGTTGGAGATCGCCACTACGGCGGCGCCATACTTTTTGACCAGCGGCAACACCTGCTCCATCTGCTCATCTTCACCGGTTACCGAATTGACCAGCGCCTTACCCTGGTACACTTCCAGCCCGGCCTGCAGCGCAGCGATGATCGACGAGTCAATGCACAGCGGGGTATCGGTGATCGACTGTACCAGTTGGATCACCTCGGCGAGGATCCTCGGCTCATCGGCCAGCGGGATGCCGGCATTCACATCCAGCATGTGGGCTCCGGCCTCAATCTGCGCACGCGCATCGGCTTCCACTCGGCTGTAGTCCCCCTCCTTCATCTCCGCCGCCAGGATCTTACGCCCGGTTGGATTGATACGTTCTCCGATGATGACAAATGGGCGCTCGAACCCCAGCACCACCTCTTTGGTGGCCGAGCTGACGATAGTATCGGTCATTGTTATGCACTCTCCTTCTGTAATTCATGGCCACGTCCCGGGTACCAGGGCTGACGCCCCTGCAGCACGCCGGAGCGATCGATAATCTCGGCCACCGTCTCTTCTTGACGGTAGGCCATCACATGGACACCACTGACGCCTTCGATCTCCCGCAGTTCCTGAATCAACTCGATGCACAACTGCTTGCCTTCCTGTTTCTGCTTCTCGGCACCGGCCAGCCGTTTGATCACCTCATCCGGGATGTGAATCCCCGGAACGTTGGTGCGAATCCACTCCGCCGCCCTGGCCGAAGCCAGCGGCCCAACCCCGGGCAAGATGTAACAGCGTTCCAGGACGCCCATATCGCGCAGCTGCGCCATAAAGGTCTTGAAACGCGGGATGTCGTAGCAGTACTGGGTCTGGATAAACTGCGCGCCGGCATTCACCTTCTTGGCCACCCGCAGCGCACGAAAATCATACGGCGGAGCAAACGGGTTCTCCGCGGCGCCAAGGAATACCCGCGGCGGTGCGGTGATCGTACGACCGCTAAGGAATTGGCACTCGTCGCGCATCCCACGCACGGTCTCCAGCAGCGACATACTGTCCAGGTCGAACACCGGCTTGGCATCCGGATGATCCCCCGACTGCACCCCATCGCCACTGAGGCACAGGACATTGGAGACCCCCATCGCGGCGGCACCCAGCACATCGCCCTGAATGGCGATACGGTTTTTGTCGCGACAGGAGATCTGCATTACCGGCGAGTAGCCGACGCGGGTAAGCAGGGCGCACATGGCGACGCTCGACATGTGGCAGTTGGCGCCGGAACCGTCGGTGGCGTTCATGCCGTCAACATAGCCGTCGAATATCCGCGCGCGCGCGTACACCTCTTCCGGATCGGCCGAGTCAGGCGGTGCCAATTCGGAAGTGACGGTAAAGTACCCGGCACGCAGTACCCGTTCCAGACGACCCGGCGATATGTGACCGGGCAGAATCGGCAGCGGGTGCCACGGATCAAGTGGTTCATCTTCAAAAATCACTGTGCATTCTCCGCGGCCTGTTTCGCCTCGACAGATTGTGGCTTGAGTTTCGAGGCTTCACGACTTTTCACAATGCCACGCACCACACGCAACCAGGATGAACTACCCTGATAGCTGAAATTGACTGGCTTCTGTACGGTGAGGATGGCATCCCCGTTGCGCATTTGCCGGCTGCCGTTCCAAGCCTCCACCCACACGCAGCGGCGCTGCGGATAGATTTCGCAATTGCCGTTGCCGCGTACACCACCACAGGGGCCGTTGCGCAGGTTCTTGGGGCAATTCATGGTGCAGGACATACCGGTGGAACTGAGCTTGCATTGACCGCACATCTGGCAGTCGAACAATAGTCCCTTACACAGCGCCTCAATCTTGCCAACCGGTTTCTCCACCCGCTCGTAACCCAGATTCCTCCACAACGGATGCAGTTGGGTGATCATCGGTTCAAAGACGTTGTAGATAATCTCGAACAGTCGCGCGTGGCGCGTGGTCCAGAGTCGAACGGAATACACGGATACCTCCAGCCTGTGTTGGCTATGCCCAGTGGATAGTTGTGCCGAAGCGGGGCAATCAGCTTAGCCCGACCCTCAACTGCCGGTTAAATCGTTGTAACGAACGACCCAGTTCACCGCTGCCCGTATAGTGATACGCGTAGCTCAATCCGAGCCGTTGCGCAGCGGCCTGCGCTCGCTGCTGCAGCTCCTCATCCTCACTCTGCGCCAAATACAGCAACTTCCGATAGTGTCCGAACAGCAACGGTTCTAACTCCGGCTTCCGGTCCAGTCCCAGACCGCGTATCACCAGGCGATCAAAGTGCCGCACCAGAAAATCGGTCAGGTAGAAGGTGCCGAGCTCCGCCTCTTCAAACTGCCTGAACTGCTCACTGCCACTATAGAACTGATAACAGTGGGCGCCCGGGATACGCTCCACGCCCTCCCGCTCGAGCAGGGTATCCAGCCGACCGCCGGTACCGCAGTCACCGTAGGCCACAAACACCAGCTGTCCTTGTGCCCTCGCTGCATCAATCAGCTTCTCCACCGCATCCGGAATCCGTTCCGGGCGGTTATGCAGTTCCGCGCTGATCGAGGCCACTTCCAGATGGGTCCAGCCGTTGGCCTTGATCAGCGCCTGGATCTCCCGCAGCAACGCCGAACAGGTGATGATTACCGCACCCGGGACAGCATCCGCCGCCTGCCGCTCCACGCGATCGGTAACGGCCAGTACGGAGGATGGGTCGCCCGACGGCATGACATCCGATCCGGCGTTGTCAGGCGATCGCCGCCCGGCCTATTGCCGCAGCGCTACGACGCTGGGCCACCAGTTCCTTGGCCATGTCCACGGCAACCGCCGCATCACGACAGTAGCCGTCGGCGCCGACCGCCTCACCAAACTCCTCGTTCAGCGGCGCGCCACCGACCAGCACGATGTAGTCGTCACGGATACCCTTCTCCTTCATGGTGTCGATCACCACCTTCATGTAGGGCATGGTGGTGGTCAACAGGGCAGACATGCCGAGGATGTCCGGCTTGTGAGTTTCCAGGGCCTCCAGGTAGGTCTCAACCGGGATGTTGATACCGATATCGATCACCTCGAAGCCGGCACCTTCCATCATCATCGCCACCAGGTTCTTGCCGATATCGTGGATATCGCCCTTTACGGTGCCGATTACCATCTTGCCGACCGACTCCGCCCCGGTATCCGCCAGAATCGGGCGCAGGATCTCCATACCGCTCTTCATCGCATTGGCGGCGGAGAGCACCTCGGGAACAAACAGGATACCGTCACGGAAATCCACACCCACGATCCCCATACCGGCCACCAGCGCATCAGACAGCACCTTCTCCGCCGACCAGCCTCGATCCAGGAGTATCTGCGTCCCTTCGGCGATCTCCGCGTGCATACCGTTGTACAGATCGTCATACATCTGCTCCACGAGTTCATCATCGGGCAGCGTCGAGAGGTCCAGATCTTCCTCGTCGTACAGCTCTTCGTTATTGGACATGTGCAGATCTCCGTGATTAATAAAACCCGCCGCAAGCTGTTACGGCTTACAGTTTCCAAGATTATTGATAGGCCGTGCCCGCTGCAGCCACCGGTTGCGACACGTGATTGCCGAAAAGCGACACAAAAAAAAGCCACCGTCGCGATGGGTAAAATGCCCGTCGCCGGGGAGACAAAACAGGGCGGCCGGTAGCCCTAATCTAGGGCCTCGGAACGGCGCATTATCAGCGCAAAGGCGAGGCATCCGTAACCAGGCGGCGGCAAACCCAAATGAGGCGACAGATGGCACATATCATTGACGGAAAAACAGCGGCCCAGACCCTGCGCACGCAGATCACCCAACAGGTTGCCGCACTGCACTCCCCCGGCATCTCCCCAGGACTGGCTATGGTGCTGGTGGGGGAAGACCCGGCCAGCGCGAGCTATGTGCACAGCAAGGCCCGACAGACTGAGGAGTGCGGCATGCAGGCGTTCGAGCACAAGCTGCCACAATCGACCACTCAACAGCAGTTGCTGCGGCTGATCGAGCAACTGAACGGTGATGCCCGGGTACACGGCATCCTGGTGCAGCTCCCGCTGCCAGACCACATCGACGCGGTTGCGGTACTGAGCCGTATCGCCCCGGACAAGGATGTGGATGGTCTTCATCCGGTGAATACAGCCCGGCTGGCCGATGGCAATCCGAACATCGTCCCCTGTACTCCGCTGGGCTGCTTGGTGCTGCTACGCAATGAACTCGGCGACCTGTCCGGAAAACAGGCATTGGTGATCGGGCGTTCACATCTGGTTGGGCGTCCGATGAGCCATCTGCTGTTGAGTCAACACTGCACCGTCACTACCGCCCATTCCCGCAGCCAGAATCTGGCCGAGTTATGTCGACAAGCAGATATCCTGGTAGTGGCCGCCGGACAACCGGAGCTGGTTCGGGGCAGCTGGATCAAACCCGGCGCCACCCTGATCGACGTCGGCATCAATCGACAGCACGGAGAAGACGGTAAAACAGCGCTGGTGGGAGATGTGGCCTTCCGCGAGGCTGTGGAAGTAGCCGGCGCCATCACCCCGGTGCCTGGCGGCGTTGGGCCGATGACGATCGCCTGCCTGCTGCTCAACACCCTGCTGGCCGCCTTGCGTCAGCAGGGTATGTCCGCCCCTGAATGGGCAGTACTGGCGCATTGAACGACAGCCGCCCCCCTGCGGCATGGGGTTCATACCGCAGGGGGCAATGAACGGTTGGATCAGCGTTGCACGCTCAACCCATACTCCGCACTGGCATCCTGCAGCCAGTGCCAGAGGTAGTCGGCAAAGCTACGCCGTACCACCAGCTCCCAGCGGGTTTCGGCACTGCGCCGGATAATCGCCTGGGTCTTGGCGAAGGTGGTAGTAACCACCTTTCCCACTGGAAAGGTGCGCGCATCCACATCGTAGCCGGTGCTCTTTTTCAACACCGACACGGCCTGCTCCCCGGACAACTCAATCAGGGTCTGGCCGCCGGAGACATTGACCACCGCATAGTGTCCGTCAATCGCGTCGCGCAACTGCTGCTCCACCCCGAACGCCTCCTCACCCGGCAGCAGCAGTAACCACTCATCGGGTGAAATCCAGAACAGGGAGCGGGTATCCTGCTCCACACTCTGCAGCGTCTCCGGCAGTGCCACGCCAACCACCCGCTCAACGCCTTTCACAAACGAGGCATTCTCCCGGCTCCCGCGCAACACCAGGTGGCCCAGCAGCTTCAGCTCCCTCAACTGCACCCCGGCGGATTGGGCTGCGGTATCGGCCAGGCTATTCAGGTTGGCATGCTGCAACGGACTCTCGGCACGCGGCTCCGGTCCAGGTAACTGATCCATCACGACCACGTCCAGTTTTTTCTTGGCTTCCACTTGCGGTGTTTTTACATCAGACATTCTGGCGCTCCCCTTTCGGATCCAGGAAGATCGGGCTGCAGATCTCGGCTTCGATGACGCTACCGTCAGCCTGTGGATAGTAGACCGTATCGCCCATCCGATCGTGCCCCCCACGAACAAAACCCATGGCGATACTGCGCTCCAGGTTGGCGCTGTAGTAGCTGGAGGTGACATGCCCCAACATGCGCATCGGCACCGGCTGATGGGGATCATCCACCGCCTGTGAACCCTCGGGTATCACCACCTGGGGATCACGACTCTTCAGACCGACCAGCTGCTTGCGCTGCGTCTTTACGCAATCTTCACGCGCCATACCACGCTTGCCGATATAGCTGAACGGTTTTTGATTGGCCACACACCAGCCCATCCCGAGATCGAGCGGGGTCACCGAACCGTCGGTGTCCTGACCGGCGATGATGAACCCCTTCTCGGCACGCAAAATATGCATCGTCTCCGTACCGTAGGGGGTCAGGTTGTACTTTTCGCCGTGTTTAAACAGCTTCTCCCACACATACAGGCCGTAATTGGCCTGTACATTGATCTCAAAGGAGAGTTCACCGGTGAAGGAGATGCGGAACACCCGCGCCGGCACGCCGGCCACGGTACCGCTGCGCCACTCCATGAAGTTGAACGCACCCGGCTGCAGATCGATATCGTCGGTCAGCTCGGCCAGCAGTTCACGACTGCGCGGACCGGCGATCGACATGGTGGCCCAGTGGTCGGTCACGGTGTTGAAATAGACCTCCAGCTCCGGCCACTCGGTCTGGTGATACAGCTCCAGCCACTCCAACACGCGGGCCGCCCCGCCGGTGGTAGTGGTCATCAGGAAGTGATCCTCCGCCAGACAGGAGGTGACGCCGTCATCAAACACCATGCCGTCCTCACCGCACATCAGGCCGTAGCGACACTTACCGACCCCCAGCTTGGCCCAGGCATTACTGTACACCCGGCCCAGGAACTCGCGTGCATCCTTGCCCTGGACATCGATCTTGCCCAGGGTCGAGGCATCCAGTATGCCCACGCTTTCACGGGTAGCCCGACACTCACGATCCAGAGCCTGCTGCATGCTTTCGCCCGGCTTGGGGAAATACCAGGCGCGCTTCCACTGCCCCACATCCTCAAATTTGGCGCCGTGCTGTTCGTGCCAACGCTGCATGGCGGTGAAGCGTTTCGGATCAAACAGTTCGTTACAGTGACGCCCAGCAATGGCGCCGAAGGTGATCGGGGTATAGTTGGGCCGGAAGATGGTGGTACCGGTCTCAGGGATGCTCTTGTTCAGCGACTTGGCGGCGATCGCCATGCCGTTGATATTGCCCAGCTTGCCCTGATCGGTACCAAACCCCATCGCGGTATAACGTTTCACATGCTCGATCGACTCGAAGCCTTCCCGCGTAGCCAGCTCCACCGCCGCCGCGGTGACATCGGTCTGGTAATCCACAAACTGCTTGGGTGCACGACTGGTCGGCTTGGTGTGGGGCACGTGAAACAGCGGCATGGCCGGCCACTCCTCGACGCGCTTGGTCGAGGGAATGGAGAGCTGCTCCAGATCCAGCTCGAAACCCGCATTAATCGCCGCCTGGACTCCCTGGCGAGCGCCTTCTTCAAGGCAGGCCGCCAGCGAGTAGCTGCCGTTTACCGCGCCGGCCACCAGCTGTTGCTGTACCGTTTTGCCCGGCACGAAGGCGGCAATGTCGTCACGCCACTCCGGACGACTGCCGGTATGGCAGGAGAGGTGCACCGCCGGACTCCAGCCGCCTGCGCTGGCCACGGTGTCGCACGCCAGGCTATACGGTCTACCGGTCACCCGCTCACCGCTCTCATCGATATCCGCGATCACCACGCCTGATACCCGGTTACCACCCAGTACCTCGATTACCGCGGCGCCGGTGATCAGGTTCAAGCCGCGATCCCGCGCCATGCTCACGGCCTCACCGTCCGGATCGGTGCGGGTATCCACAATCGCCTCAACCCTGTGTCCCGCATCCTGCCAATCAAACGCGGCACGGTAACCGTAGTCGTTGGTGGTCATCAGCACCAGCCTTTGACCCGGCACCACGGCATAGCGTTTGATGTAGGTGGATACCGCCGAGGCCAGCATACAGCCCGGCCGATCATTATTGCCGTAGACCAGCGGTCGTTCGATGGCCCCGCTGGCGAGTACCACCCATTTCGCGCGCACCCGGTGCAGGCGTTGACGCACCTGCCCCTCGGGTGCACGATCCAGCAGGTGGTCGGTGAGGCGTTGATGAATCGTCAGAAAATTGTGATCGTGGTAGCCGTTGACCGTGGAACGGGGCAATAGCAACACATTCTCCATCCCCGCCAGTTCACGCACCCTGTCCGCCACCCACTGATCGGCCGGTACGCCATCGATCTGCTCGTCACTGTGCAGCAGCATGCCACCGAACTCAGCCTGCTCGTCGGCCAGGATCACGCGCGCCCCACTCTGTGCGGCGGCCAACGCCGCGCTGAGACCGCTGGGTCCGCCACCCACCACCATCACATCGGCATGTTGATTGAGGTGATCGTAGCGGTCCGGATCATTCTCCAGTGGCGAGCGTCCCAACCCGGCCGCCTTGCGGATGTACTTCTCGTAGGTGTCCCACATCGACTGCGGGTACATGAAGGTCTTGTAGTAGAACCCGGGCGGCATCATGCGCCCGCCGACCTTGCCAAGGTAACTCATCAGGTCGAATTCGGTGCTTGGCCAACCGTTGGTGGAGTTCGCCACCAGCCCCTCGTAAAGCTCTTGCTGGGTGGCTCGCACATTAGGGACCTGGGTCGCCTCACTGGCACCCAATTGCATAATGGCGTTCGGCTCATCGGCACCGGCGGCGATGATGCCGCGCGGCCGGCTGTACTTGAAACTGCGCCCGACCAGGTCGACGCCATTGGCCAGCAGGGCCGAGGCCAGGGTGTCGCCGGCAAATCCGGTATATTTTTTTCCGTTGTACTCAAACGGCAGAGGACGGGTGCGATCGATGCGTCCGCCAGACTGGAGACGATTTTTTTGTGTCATTGTCAGCGCCTCATTGATCCGGGTTGGCGGAGACCGAGGGCTGAACCCCTATTTTGTAGGTCTCCTTGATTTCGTAGGTCTGGGTGTCGCGGGTGATATTGAAGAACTTGCGACAACCGGTGGCGTGTACCCACAACTCATGATGAAGCCCACGCGGATTGTCCCGGAAGTAGAGGAACTCACCCCACTCCCGGTCGCTGCAGTTGTCCGGATCCAGCGGCCGGGCGATGTGCGCCTGACCCTTGGCGTGGAACTCCTCCTCTTCGCGATACTCTTCGCAGTAGGGGCAGTAGATATGGAACATGTCGGTACTCCTTCGCTCAGTGGGCCACGCCAGCGGCGCCGTGCTCGTCAATCAACGCACCGTCGTAGAAGCGGTACATAGAGAAGGGCTTGGCCAGTTCATGCGCCTCACCCTTGGCCAGGGTAGCGGCGAACACATGTCCCGAACCCGGTGTCGCCTTGAAGCCGCCGGTGCCCCAGCCGCAGTTGAAGAACAGGTTCTCCACCGGCGTATCGGAGATGATCGGACAGGCATCCGGGCAGGTGTCGACAATGCCGCCCCACTGACGATTCATGCGCACCCGACTGAAGATCGGGAACAGCTCCACAATCGCCTGCACGGTGTGCTCGATGGTCGGGTAAGAGCCGCGCTGACCGTAGCCGTTGTAGCCGTCGATGCCGGCACCGATCACCAGGTCGCCCTTGTCCGCCTGGGAGATGTAGCCGTGTACATGATTGGACATCACCACCGTGTCCAGCACCGGCTTGATCGGCTCCGAAACCAGGGCCTGCAACGGATGGGATTCCAGCGGTAAACGGAAGCCGGCCATCTTCGCCAGCACGCCGGAGTTCCCCGCTACCACACAGCCGATTCGGTTCCCCTTGATGGTACCGTGTTGCTTGGTGACCACCGCGGTCGCGGCGCCATCCTCAACCTGTATATCCACCACTTCACACTGCTGGATCAGGTCCACACCGAGCCGGTCGGCCGCCCGGGCGAAACCCCAGGCCACCGCATCGTGTCGTGCCACGCCACCCCGGGGTTGCCAGGAGGCGCCCATCACCGGATAGCGTCGATTGGCCGAGCAATCCATGATCGGCACGATCTCCTGCACCTGCTTGGCATCCAGCACCTCACCGTCAATACCGTTCAAACGATTGGCGTTGACCCGCCGCTGGATATCCCGCATATCTTGCAGCGTGTGTCCCAGATTGAGCACTCCGCGCTGGGAAAACATGACGTTGTAGTTCAGGTCCTGGGACAACCCCTCCCACAGTTTCATCGCGTGCTCATACAGATGGGCGGCCTCGTCCCACAGGTAGTTGGAGCGCACAATGGTGGTGTTTCGCGCCGTGTTACCGCCACCCAGGTAGCCTTTCTCGATCACCGCCACATTGGTGATCCCGTGCTCCTTGGCCAAGTAGTAGGCAGTGGCCAGCCCGTGCCCGCCACCGCCGACAATGATCACGTCGTAATGGGTCTTGGGCGTGGGATTGCGCCACACCCGTTGCCAGTTTTCGTGATAGCTGAGCGCATGTTTCAGCAGCCCGAAACCGGAATATTTCTGCATAGTCTCGTCCTCAGTCTCACCCGGTTAGCAACAACCGACTGGTCAACACTCGATAACGTTGACAGCCAGTCCGCCCCGGGAAGTTTCTTTATACTTGTCCAGCATGTCCCTGCCGGTCGCGCTCATGGTGGCGATCACCCGATCCAGTGACACGAAATGCTCCCCATTGCCGCGTACCGCCAGGGTAGCGGCATTAATCGCCTTTAGCGAGGCCATCGCGTTACGTTCAATGCAGGGCACCTGCACCAGGCCGCCCACCGGATCACAGGTCAGCCCCAGGTTATGCTCCATGCCGATCTCGGCCGCATTCTCCACCTGTTGCGGCGTGCCTCCGGCCGCCTCCGCCAGCCCTGCCGCCGCCATGGCACAAGCCGAACCCACCTCTCCCTGGCAGCCGACCTCGGCACCGGAGATGGAGGCGTTCTCCTTAAACAGGATGCCTATTGCCGAAGCGGTCAGCAGGAAGTTGATCACCCCCTCCTGATCGGAGTTGGGACAGAAGTTGACATAGTAGTGCAGCACTGCGGGTATGATGCCGGCGGCGCCATTGGTGGGCGCGGTCACCATACGCCCGCCTGCCGCGTTCTCTTCATTCACCGCCAGGGCGTACAGATTGACCCAATCCATGGCCCCCATCGACGGTGTGATCATGTCCATGCGATTGCGGTTCTTGAGCTCCTGATACAGAGTCGGGGCACGCCGCTTCACGTTCAGGCCACCGGGCAGGATGCCTTCATTGCGGATGCCATTTTGTACGCACTCCTGCATCACCTTCCAGATTTCCAGAATACCGGCACGCACTTCATCCTCGCTGCGCCACGCCTGTTCGTTGGCCATCATTACCTGGGCAATCGAGAGCCCGGTCTCCACGCAGATCTCCAGCAACTCGCGTGCAGTGTGGAAGGGAAACGGTAGTGGGGTGTTGTCTTCCACAATGCGGTCCGCCCCGGCGGCCTGCTCATCCACCACAAAACCGCCCCCCACCGAATAGTAGGTGCGCTCACGCAGCAGTTCGCCGCTCCGGTCCCAGGCGCTGAAACGGAGTCCGTTAGCGTGGTAAGGCAACACCTCGTGCGCCAGAAAACAGAGATCCCGCGCCTCGTCGAACTGGATCGCCTGGCTTTCAAGTAGCCATAACTGAGACTGCTCACAGATCGCCTGCGCCCGCCGCGGCACCATTGCCGGATCCACCGCCTCGGGCAGATAACCTTCCAGACCGAGCATCACCGCCGGCCCGGAGCCGTGACCACGGCCGGTGGCACCCAGGGAGCCGTAAAGCCGGCACTGTACCCGTGCCACCCGCGGCAGCAGCCCGTCGCTGTTGAGCGCACTCGCAAAGCGTTGTGCCGCTTTCATCGGCCCTACCGTATGCGAACTGGAGGGACCGATTCCGATCTTCAACATATCGAACAGGCTGATCGCCATGACCACAATCCTCGCTTAACGGTACACCGGATAACGGGCGCAGAGCGCCTCCACTTTTTCCCGTACCTGGGCAATCACCGGTTCCGCATCACCCTGCTGCAGGGCATCCAGGATATCCGCTATCCAGTGACTCAGCTCGCGGCACTCCGCCTCGCCGAAACCGCGGGTGGTAACCACCGGGGAACCGATGCGCAGGCCGGAGGTAACGAACGGTGACTGGGGGTCGTTCGGTACCGAGTTCTTGTTCACCGTAATTGAGGCCTGTCCCAGGGCGGCGTCCGCCTCCTTGCCGGTCAGCCCCTGCTTGATCAGGCTGAGCAGGAACAGGTGGTTGCGGGTCCCGCCCGAGACCACCTCATAACCGCGCTCGATCAACACCTTAGCCATCGCCTGGGCGTTCTTTAACACTTGCGCCTGATAGGTTTTGAACGCCGGTTCCAGCGCCTCTTTAAAGGCCACCGCCTTGGCCGCAATCACATGCATCAGGGGGCCACCCTGGCCACCGGGGAAGACCGCGGCATTGAGTCGCTTCTCCAGCTCCGGATTGGCCCGGGCCAGAATCAGGCCGCCTCGAGGACCGCGCAGGGTCTTGTGGGTGGTGGTGGTCACCACATCGGCATAGGGCAGCGGATTGGGATAGAGCCCGGCCGCCACCAGACCGGCCACATGCGCCATATCCACAAACAGATAAGCACCCACCTGATCGGCAATCTCCCGGAAGCGCGCCCAGTCCACCACCTGGGAGTAAGCGGAGAAACCGGCAACGATCATCTTTGGTCGATGCTCTTCGGCCAGAGCCTGTACCTGATCGTAGTCGATCTCTCCGCTCTCCGGATCGAGACCGTACTGCACGGCATTGTAGATCTTGCCGGAGAAGCTGACGTGGGCGCCGTGGGTCAAGTGTCCGCCGTGGGCCAGACTCATACCCAGCACCGTATCTCCCGGTTGCAGCAGTGCCATGTAGACCGCGGCATTGGCCTGCGAACCGGAGTGCGGCTGCACGTTGGCGTAGTCGGCACCGAACAGCTCTTTGGCGCGATCAATAGCCAACTGCTCCACCACATCCACATGTTCACAGCCGCCGTAGTAACGTTTCTGCGGATAACCCTCAGCGTACTTATTGGTCAGCAACGATCCCTGCGCCTCCATCACCCGGGTGCTGGTGTAGTTTTCCGAGGCGATAAGTTCGATATGTCCCTCCTGACGCTGGGCTTCGCTTTGGATCGCATTCCACAGCACCTGATCAAACTGCGCAATCTGGTCACTCTTGTTCAACATCGGGTCTCATCCTCCATTCCCAGACGGTCATCGCCGTACTGGTGGTGTCATCACCCCCACACCGCGGGGGGCTTTCAGAGAGCCCATAGTAGTAACTTGCCGATATCGCCAGTTGCCTGCCAGCGGCTTGATAGTATGGATTTGCGACACCCCCGAGGCGCACCACCATGTCCTACACGGCGGGGCAGCTCCCTCACCCGGCGTCGCGCGTACCCAGCAACGACGCACCAGACTCCTGCATCAGGCGCAACATGCCGGCCGCTTTGTCCAGGGTCTCCTGGTACTCAGCCTCAAGCTGTGAATCCGCCACCACACCACCGCCGGCCCAAAAGCGCGCCACCCCGTCCTGCTGCAGTAGGGTACGAATGGCAATATTGGTATCCAAGGTACCGTCATAACCCAGATAACCGATGCTACCGCAATAGACGCCACGCCGATGCGGTTCCAACTCACGGATCACTTGCATCGCACGGCGTTTGGGCGCACCGGTGATGGAGCCACCGGGAAAGGCGCCGCCAAACAGAGCCAGCGGGTCGCCAGCCGGCGGCAGGTCGGCACGAATAGTGGTCACCAGATGATGCACATTGGAAAAGCTCTGCACCTCGAACAGACGCGGTACACGCACGCTGCCGGGCTGGCAGTAGCGGCCCAGATCATTACGCAACAGGTCCACGATCATCAGGTTTTCCGCCCGGTCTTTTTCACTCTCGGCCAACTCCCGGGCCAGCCGGCGATCGGTCTGTGGGTGTTCGTTGCGGGGGCGGGTCCCCTTGATCGGCGAGGTTTCTACCGCGCCTTGCGCGATCTGCAGAAAGCGCTCCGGTGAGACGCTCAGTACTTCACCCCAGGGCAATTTGAGATAAGCGGAAAACGGCGCCGGACTGATTTCCCGAAGGTGCTGGTAAGCCAGCCAGGGATCACCCGAAACCGGTACGTTAAACTCACGGGTCAGGTTCACCTGGTAGCAGTCGCCTTCACGCAGGTAGTGCTTGATGCGACGAAAGGCCGCCGCATAGGCCGCCAGTCCCAGGTTGCTCTCAACCGGCCCGTGCGCCCGATAAGGCGCCCGCTCGCGTACCGCTGGAAGTTGGGTAAAACGCGCCACCAACCGCGACCACTGACGCGCCAACGCCGGTGTCAAATGGCTGCTGGCAAGCCAGCAGCGACGGGTCTGATGATCACTCACCAGCGCCCAGTCGTAGATACCGACCGCCATGTCCGGGAAGCGCCCGGCAGTGCTGTCAACGGCGTGCGGATTAACTGGATCACAGCATAATTCATAGCCGAACAGGCCTACCGCACCACCGCGGAAAGGCAGGGGTGAATGGTCGCCGTAGGTCTCACCCAACAACTCCCGCAGCAACTCCAGGGCCGGGCGGCGTGAACGTCTGGCAAAGCCCTCGCCACAGATCGCCGTCTCCTCTCCCCGGGTGATCAGGGTAACGCGGGGGTCGGCAACCAGGATATCGTAACGGCCCCGTTGACTGCCGGGGCGACCGCTATCCAGAAACATCGCCCACGGCAGGTCCGCCACCACCTCGAACAGTTGGCTGCTATCAGGATGATAGGGGATTTCGGTGAGCCGATGTCCCGGTGTCATACGTTGTGTGCTCATCTCAGTCGCCTCCACAATGGGCGACCCGCCCCTCAGAGAGTTCCTCAGCCGGCATACCCACCGGATGATTCCCATCGACGAACCGCGGCGCATTGCCGGACAGCTCCTGGAAATCACTGCGCTGGCCTACAAAGATGTGCGCCGCCACCCGCAGCCCGGTATCCCGCTGCAGGGAGCCGGCCATAATACGGATCAGACCGTCCCCGGGGTGTGGCAACCAGAACAGACTGGAACCACACTCGCGACAAAAACCGCGTTTCGCCAGCTTGTTGCCGTACCAGGCCAGGCCGTCGCCACGCAGTATACTCAACTGAGAATCGAGCGCCGCTGTGGCGGAGACAAAATTACCGCTGCTCTTACGACACTGATCGCAGTAGCAGTTCACCACATCCCGCAACGGCCCATGAACCTCATACTCCACACAACCACACAGACAACCGCCCTTCAGAATCGGCGTTTTCACTTGCTGTTCTTCTTGACTCGTCATCAGCCTGTTCCTGTGCAGATCAGTCGTTTCTGATTTCCAGCTTAGCGAAAGCTGACAACCACTCATGCCTTTTCACGACCCGCAGTTACCTTCAGGCGACGGCTTTTCATAGCACAGCACTTCAGCTTGTCCCAGGCCTTCGCAATATGGACTTTTCCCGCAAAAAAAAGGCCGGCATAAAGCCGGCCAGGGAGGACCGTAGACGACAACAGCCGTCTACTTCTGGAAGCGACACCGCTTCAATGGGTTCGGACTTTCCGATTAAAAAAGACCTTCGATATGACCGGCTTTGTTAACAAATATTTTCTCGGCCGTCGGCACCCGGGGCAATCCCGGCATGGTCATGATATTGCCGCAGATCACCACCACGAAACCGGCACCGGCAGACAGCCTCACTTCGCGTATTGGCACCACATGACCGGTCGGGGCACCACGCAGATCCGGGTCGGTACTGAACGACATGGGCGTTTTGGCTATGCACACCGGCAGTTCACCAAAATCTTCCTGCAGTTTGGCAAATTGATCACGCACTTTCTGATCGGCGATGATGTCCTCCGCACCGTATAACTCGGTGGCCACGGTCTTCACCTTGTCCCACAACGGCATGGCATCATCGTACAGGTGCCTGAATTCGGTAGGTTGACGATCGATCATCGCCACCACTTCACGCGCCAACGCCTCAGTACCCTCGCCGCCCATCGCCCAGTGATCGCACATGATTGCCTGCACACCGATCTCGGCACACTTCTTCTGCAGCAATTCGATCTCTGCCTCCGTATCGGCGCTAAAGCGATTGATGGCGACCACCACCGGCACACCGAACTTCTTCACATTGTTGACATGACGGGCAATATTTTCAAAGCCCTGATCCAACGCATCCAGATGTTCATACTTCAATTCATCCAGCGAACAACCACCGTGCATCTTGAGCGCACGAATGGTACCCACCACCACGGTGGCGTCCGGCGTCAAGCCCGCTTTACGCATCTTGATATTGAAGAATTTCTCAGCACCCAGATCGGCACCAAACCCAGCCTCCGTCACGACATAATCGGAGAGCTTAAGAGCGGTGGTGGTGGCCAGGACCGAATTGCAACCGTGCGCAATATTGGCAAATGGCCCGCCGTGTACAAACGCCGGCGTCCCTTCCAGGGTCTGCACCAAATTCGGTTGAATAGCGTCTTTCAACAATGCAGTCATAGCGCCCTGGGCATTCAGGTCACGCGCAAATACCGGCTTCTGCTCCCGGGTGTAACCGACGATAATATTACCCAGGCGCTCCTGCAGATCATCCAGGTCACGCGCCAGACAGAAGATAGCCATCACCTCGGAAGCCACAGTGATGTCGAAACCATCGGTACGCGGAAAGCCGTTAATGACATCACCCAGGCTGTTGGTGATTTCACGCAACGCCCGATCGTTCATATCCACGACCCGTCGCCAGGTGATACGACGCGCATCGATGCCCAACTCGTTACCCCAGTAGATGTGGTTGTCGAGCATCGCAGACAGCAGATTATGCGCGGCACTGATGGCGTGAAAGTCACCCGTGAAATGCAGGTTGATATCTTCCATCGGCACCACTTGCGCATAACCACCACCGGCAGCGCCACCTTTGATACCAAAACAGGGGCCAAGCGACGGCTCACGCAGACAGATTGAAGCCTTCTTGCCGATACGGGTCAAGGCGTCACCCAGACCGACGGTGGTGGTGGTCTTACCCTCGCCCGCACGGGTCGGGCTGATACCGGCGACCAGTATCAACTTACCGTTGGGGCGACTCTTCAGGCTTTCGATGTAGTCCAACGAGACCTTCGCCTTGTGGTGGCCATGGGGTAACAGATCCTGCTCTTCGATATCGAGTTTTGCAGCGATCTCTTTGATCGGCCGCATCGAAAATTCGCGTGCGATTTCGATATCTTCCTTAGGATTAATGTGCTGGGATGCAGGCATGGTCGAAAGTCCTCATCAAAAATATAACCATTGGCTGGTGAGGGAATGTTGGAACAAAGCGATGAATAAAAACGTCTGCGGGGCGACTTTGGCCTGTCTATTTACGACATAAAACAGGATTCGAAGTGACCCGAGACGGACACTCCGGACAGGTCGTTTTAAACAGGAAAACAAAGCACGCCGCAGCAGGGCAAAAAAAACCGACCTGTCATCGACAGGTCGGGTGCAGGAAAGGCCGAAGTTCAAACAACCGCTTCTACACGCACCGCACAGTATTTGAACTCGGGAATTTTTCCGGTGGGGTCAAGCACATCATTGGTCAGTAGGTTGGCCGCTGCTTCATGATAGCAGAAGGCGATAAACACCTGTCCCGAACGCAATCCGGCATCGGCACGCACCGCGGCGAACAACTCGCCTCGCCGGGAACTAACCCGAACCTGATCACCCTCCCGGATATCGATTTGCGCCAACTCGTTCGGGTGCATAGTGACCACCGGGATCGGCTCGATGGCATCCAAAACCTGGGAACGCCGAGTCATGGAGCCGGTGTGCCAGTGCTCCAGTTGGCGACCGGTGATCAATACCTTGGGATACTCATCATCCGGCACCTCATCGGCGCTGATCAGCTGAACAGGCACCAGTCGCCCCTTGCCGCTGACGGTTGGAAAATCATCGGTGAAGATCACCGGCTCACCCGGGTCGCCCTCTTGTCGACAAGGAAAGGTAACGGAGTCCTCCTGCTGCAGTCTCTCCCATGTGATGCCGGCGATACTCGGCATCGCCTGGCGCATCTCCTCAAACACTTGCTGAGCATCATGATAATTCCAATTCAGTCCCAAACGACGTGCAATCTCCTGGATGATCCACAGATCCTGGCGCGCCTCGCCCGGCAGCTCCAGTGCCTGACGTCCCAACTGCACGCGGCGATCGGTGTTGGTGAAGGTACCGCTTTTTTCCGGGAACGCCGAAGCCGGCAATACCACGTCGGCAAACCAGGCGGTCTCGGTCACGAACAGATCCTGCACCACCAGGTGATCGAGTGCGGCCAGTGCCTTACGCGTATGATTCAGATTGGGATCGGACATCGCCGGATTCTCTCCCATGACGTACATGCCGCGGATCTCACCCGCCAGAACGGCGTGCATGATCTCCACCACGGTGAGTCCCGGCCGGTCATCCAAGGCGGTCTGCCACAACGCCTCAAAACGCGCCCGCGCCTGATCATTGTCTACCCGCTGATAGTCAGGAAACACCATCGGAATCAGTCCCACATCCGACGCGCCCTGGACATTGTTTTGCCCACGCAGGGGATGTAGACCGGTTCCGGGTCGCCCGATCTGACCGGTAATCAGGGCAAGTGCAATCAGGCAGCGCGCATTATCGGTACCGTGCACGTGCTGTGAGACACCCATGCCCCACAGGATCATGGCACTACGGGCCGTGGCGTATCGGCGCGCCACCTCGCGAATGGTTTGCGCATCGATCCCGCAGATCGGCGCCATGCGTTCAGGCGTGAATTCGTGCACCTGCGCCTGTAGTTGTTCGAAGCCCTCGGTGCGCGCCTCGACAAACTCCCGATCCACCAAGTCCTCATCGATTATGGTGTGGAGCATCGCATTCAGCAGGGCGACATCGGTATCCGGATTAAACTGCAACACATACTCGGCGTGACGCGCCACCGGCGTGACCCGCGGATCCATCATGATCAGGGTCTTGCCCGACTGAGCCGCGTTCTTGATAAAACTGGCGGCTACCGGGTGGTTGGCGGCCGGGTTGGAACCGATGACGATGATCACCTCGGCCTCGGCGACGTCGGCAAACGGATTGGAGACCGCGCCCGAACCGATGCCTTCCAGCAAGGCGGCGACGCTCGAGGCGTGGCACAGCCGGGTACAGTGATCCACGTTATTGCTGCCGAAGCCGGTGCGCACCAGTTTCTGGAACAGGTAGGCCTCCTCGTTACTACCCTTGGCCGAACCGAAGCCGGCCAAGGCACGGCCATCCTGTTGTTGCAGGATCCGCCGCAGACCTTCGGCGGCGGCATCCAGCGCCTCCTCCCAGCTCGCCTCGCGAAATACCGACTGGTAGTCGGCGGGATCGCCAATTCCATCTACCGACTTGGGTACGCCCGGTTTACGGATCAGCGGTCGCATCAGGCGATGCGGGTGACTGACATAATCAAAGCCGAAACGTCCCTTCACGCACAGGCGACCGCGATTGGTGTCACCATCGCGCCCCTGCACCTGCAGGATCCGGTTATCCTTCACCTGATAGGTCATCAGGCAACCCACACCACAATAGGGGCAGACGGAATCGACCGCCTTATCCGGGGCGATAAGTCCCACGCCACCGGAGGGCATCAGTGCACCGGTAGGACAGGCCTGTACGCACTCGCCACAGGCGACACAGCTACTCACACCCATCGGATCATCCAGATCAAACACGATTTTTGACTCAGCGCCGCGGAAGGCGTAGCCGATCACATCATTGACCTGCAGTTCACGACAGGCGCGCAGGCAGCGGGTGCACTGGATACAGGCATCCATATTGACCTCGATCGCCGGATGGGAGTTATCCCGCTCCGGCTGTCGCCGCGAAGCGAATCGGGGCTCACCCACCTGCAACTGATCGGCCCACTCGTCAAGCTCCGAATTCAGGGTATATTTGCGCTCTGCCACATCCGACTGCAGCAGTTCCAAGACCATCTTCTGGGCGGTTCGCGCCCGTGGATTGCGCGAGTGCACCACCATCCCCTCGGTCGGGGTACGCGAGCAGGAGGCGGCCAACACCCGTTCGCCCTCGATCTCCACCATGCAGGCACGGCAGTTGCCCTCGGCGCGCAGACCGGATTTGTAGCAGAGCCTGGGGATGCGCTCGCCATACCGCTCCGCTGCCTGCAGGATCGACTCACCGGCATACGCCTCCAGCGCCTCGCCGTTGAGGGTAAAACAAACCGTGTTAGCGTTATCTTTGTCGGAGGCACTCATGTCAGGCGATCTCCTCTGGAAAATAGCGCAACACACTGCGCAGGGGATTGGGGGCAGCCTGACCCAGACCGCAGATCGAGGCATCTTCCATCACCTGCGCCAACTCATGTAGCAGACCCTGATCCCACTGCTTCGCCTCCATCAGGTCGACAGCTTTACGCGTACCGACCCGGCACGGGGTACATTGCCCGCAGGACTCATGCGCAAAAAAGCGCATCGCGTTCAGCGCCGCATTGCGCACGCTGTCCTGGTCTGAGAGCACGATGATCGCCGCCGACCCGATGAAACAGCCATGCGCCTGCAGCGTATCGAAATCGAGCGGCAAATCGGCCAGGGCAGCCGGTAGAATGCCGCCCGACGCGCCACCCGGGAAATAGGCCTTCAACCTATGCCCCGGCAGCATACCGCCGCAGTATTCATCCACCAGTTGTCGCAGGGTGATGCCGGCCGGCGCCAGATGCACCCCGGGCCGGTTAACCCGCCCGCTGACCGAGAACGAGCGCAGACCCTTGCGACCGTTGACACCGTGACCGGCAAACCAGTCTGCGCCCCGCTCCAGGATGTCACGCACCCAGTAGAGGGTTTCGAAGTTGTGCTCCAGCGTGGGCCGCCCAAACAGCCCCACCTCGGCCAGGTAGGGGGGACGCTGCCGCGGCATACCCCGCTTGCCCTCCAGGGATTCGATCATGGCCGACTCTTCACCGCAGATGTAGGCGCCGGCACCGCGGCGCAGATGAATCGCAGGCAGGGCTATGGGTGGCTCCGTCCGCAAGCGCTGTAGCTCCCGCTCCAGCAGTTGGCGGCAACCGGCATACTCATCACGCAGATAGATGTAGATCTCTTCACAACCCACCGCCCAGGCGGCAATCAGCATGCCTTCCAGAAAGCGGTGCGGGTCACGCTCCAGATAATGCCTATCCTTGAAAGTGCCCGGTTCACCCTCGTCGATATTCACTGCCAGCAGGCGCTTGCCGGGGAAACCACTTACGATGCGCCACTTGCGTCCGGCGGGAAAGCCGGCGCCGCCCAGTCCGCGCAGGCCGGAATCCGCCATCACCTGCATCACCGACTCGCGATCCCGCTCACCCGCCACACAGGCCTTCAACAGGGAATATCCCTGCTCCCGTACATAGCGACTGTAGTCGATAGCCTGGGATGGCGCGGTGTCCGAAACATCACCCTGCGAAACCGCCTCAAGAACCCGTTCAGGGGTCGCCTGGGCTATCGGTCGAGTGCCCACCACTGCCACCGGGGCCTCCTGGCAACGCCCGACACAGGGGACCTTTTGAATACGCATCCGGGCAGAATCCAGCCCTTCTTTGAGGGCATCGATGAGCCCGCGCGCACCCGCCAGCTCACAACTTACCGAATCACACACACGCACGGTCAAGGGGGGTGGCGGCGTCTCGCCTTCCTTCAGCACATCGAAATGGTGGTAGAAGGTAGCCACCTCGTACACCTCCACCGGCGAGAGTTGCATCAGGTCGGCCAGGGCCACCAAGTGATCCGCCGACAGCGCCCCATAGCGGTCCTGAATCCGGTGCAGATACTCGATCAACCGATCCCTTGCCGGACGTTCTCCCCGTAGCAGCTCGGCTACCTGTTCGTTCGCCTCCGGTTTAACGCTGCGCCCTCGGCGACCGCCGTGACGTCTACCCTGTTGCTGCTTACCCATATCTAAAACCTGTCGTGCTCCCATGTTTGAATGGTTAACCGGCGGCACCCACCACCTGCGTCAATCCTGCCCGGCGGGGACGGGACCCTTGCGGCTGCAATGCCACACCTTCCAGTACCAATGGCACCCGCCGTAACGGCTGTCGCCGCTTGTCGAAGCGCTGCCATAACGTACGATAACGCTCTCCCCGCTGGGGGTGACGCACCTCGCCGGCAATTTCCGCCAGCGGGCAGAGTACAAAGGCGTACTGCTCGATATCTGGCCGCGGAACAAACCGATCATTCACCGGCCCAACATAGTCACCATACAACAACAGATCAAGATCGAGGGGAAAACACCCCCCCGCTGCCCCGCCACGCACACGTCCGTAGGCCCGCTCGATTTGATGCAGGCGCTGCCGCAAGGCGATTAGCGGTAACGTCGTATTCAGACCGATAACCATATTATAGAAATGACCCTGCGCACTACCCACAGCTCGACTCTCATACACCGAGGAGAGGGTCAGCGCACCGAAACAGGTACCCAGCTCGCGCGCCGCGGACTGGATGTTGTATGCGCGCTGATGGTTACTACCAACACCGATGTAGACCCGGGGCATGTTATCTTCCGCTTGTGTGTAGTGAACCCACAGGAGGGCCTGTGACCTAGCCAGCACGTCGAGCAGGGATCAACACCCGACGCCTGGACGGTTTTGATGGTAACGGGGTATCTACAGCCGGAGACAGCTTGAATGCGACCAGTTGCTTGGCGGCGGCGACCTGAGGGTGCAATCATCCGTCACACCGCCAAGATTGTCACGGGTAGCCGCATACCGATTCGATGCGACGGCAGGAAAACCGGCATACTGTAGCGTGACCTGTCGACCGGTTTCCGATACCCTATCCGCCCTCTTTTGTTCCCCACGCGACATATCGCCCTATGCATCGCGGCAGATGATTGAATTCGCCCGCCGCTCTGGTGACAATCGTCGACAACCGTATCCCGAACGGTCACGGCGGCAATGGATGTGCCGCCTGTCATGCGGGCAAATTAGCGACTAATCTATAACAACATCCATCAACGGCTCTCAGACTGGAATAACTATCGTGCATGCCGAACAGCTAGAAATCGCCGGATTTCTTGAAAAACACCCCCCCTTCGATGAACTCTCTCAAGAAGCGCTTCAAGAACTGGCACAGCAGGTGGAAGTGGCCTATTACCGTTCCGGCAACGACATACTCAATTTTGCTGAGCCATTGCAGGATCTCTATGTAATCAGGCGCGGCGCAGTTGAAACCTATCGACGTACCGGGGAACTCTACAGCCGGCTTTCAGATGGGGATGTATTTGGACAGATGGGTCTACTGATGAATCAGCGGGTTCGTTTTCCGGTGAAGGCGATTGAGGACACGCTGGTCTATTGCATCCCGTTCGAGCAGTTTCGCGACTACTGCGATCGCTATGAAACCTTTGCCGATTACTTCGAGTCCGAAAACGATAGCAGCTCCCTGCTGCGCAAGGCGATCTCCGCACAGCACGATAACAATGACCTGACTACGGTGAAGGTAAAGGGGCTGATGCCCAGGGAACTGGTCACCATTTCCAACCAGGCTTCGATTCGTGAAGCGGCCGAAGTGATGACCGCTAATCATGTCTCTTCCGTTCTGGTGCTGAACCAGACCCAACGCGAGGCCGAGGATCCGGGACTGGTCGGCATCATTACCGACCGGGACCTGCGGGGGCGCGTGCTGGCATGCGGTGTCGATCCGGCTTCCAGCGTGGATCAGATCATGTCAAAACAGATCATCACCCTGGATGACAACGCCTACGTATTTGAAGCCATGTTGTTGATGCTGAGAAACAATATTCACCACCTGCCGATTGTGCAGCGACAGAAGCCGGTGGGCGTCCTGGCACTGTCTGATCTGATGCGGCACGAATCCCAGAGCAGCATCCTGCTGGTGCGCAGTATCTTTAAATTGTCCAGCGTCGAAGAGCTTAAGGCCCATGCAAAGCAGCTACCGGCGGTGTTTGTGCGCATGGTAAAAGAGGATGCGAACTCGCACATGATCGGCAGCGCCATGGCGGTGATCGGTCGCAGTTTCAAGCAGCGTCTGCTGGAACTGGCTGAAGAGCGGTTCGGTCCGCCGCCGGTGGACTACTGCTTTCTGGCTCTAGGCTCGATGGCGCGTGATGAACAGCTGATCTACACCGATCAGGACAACGCCATGGTGCTGGATGACAGCTATCGTGAAAAGGAGCATGGCGACTATTTTGCGCAGGTGGCGAAATACGTCAGTGATGGCCTGGCGGAGTGCGGCTATACCTACTGTGACGGCGAGGTAATGGCTACCAACCCGGAATGGCGCAAAACCCTAAGCGGCTGGAAGCGGCATTTTTCGGATTGGATCGATGAAGCCAGCCCTCAGGCGCTGCTTAACAGCAATATCTTTTTCGATCTGGACGGGGTTTGGGGGAGAACCGGTTGGGCCACTGAACTGCGTCGTTTTATCACACACATGTCAAAGAATAACAGGAAGTTCCTCGCCAGCATGGCCCGCAACGCACTCAACCGGACACCTCCACTGGGTTTTTTCAAGGAGTTCGTGTTGGAAAAGGATGGTCAGCATAAAGACTCCATGAACCTGAAACGGCGCGGTACCGCACCGCTGTCTGATGTCATTCGCGTACACGCGCTAGCCGTCGGCTCGATGTCAGTCAACTCTTTTGAACGTCTGGATGATGTGACCGAAACCGGGTTGCTGCCGGCCGGTAAGGCGACCGATTTGAGTGACGCGCTGGAGTATATCTCCATCGTCCGGATACGACACCAGGCCAAGCAGATCGAGTCGGGAGAGACGGTGGACAATAACGTGCACCCGAAACACTTGACCAGTTTTGATCGGCGAAACCTGAAAGAGGCGTTTCAGGTGGTCAGCAGTGCACAGAGTTTTCTCAAGTACCGCTACAACTCCAATATCCCGATGAAGTAGCCTGATCCATGTCCGACACCCCAAACAACCCAGCACTCAAGAAAACGCTGCGGCAGGATTGGCCGGAGTATTTTGATCAACTGGCGATTCAATGTCAGGACCACCGGCTGCACCGGTACTATGCCGGAGGCGTGGTGAGTGGCGATACGGCGATGATCAATACGCCGCTGGTGGCGATGGACTTTGAAACCACCGGTATGAATGCCGCCGTGGACGACATTGTCAGTATCGGTTTGGTGCCCTTTTCGCTGCACCGGATCTTTTGTCGTGAATCGGCGCACTGGCTGGTAAAACCCATGCAGTCATTGACCGAGGGGTCGGTGGTGATCCACGGGATCACCCATACAGACATCAACACCGCTCCCGACCTTGAAGTGATACTGGAAGCGCTGCTGACGGCCATTACGGGACGTATTCTGGTTGTGCACTACCGCCATATCGAGCGAGATTTTCTTACTCGGGCCCTGCTGGACCGACTGGGCGAATCAATCGAGTTTCCGGTCATCGATACCATGGCGATTGAGCATACCGTACTCCGGCGTCGTCAGGGCCTTGTGGACCGTTTATTGAAACGCTCACCCGGAGGACTACGACTGGGTGATTGCCGCGAGCGATACGGATTGCCCCATTATCACGCGCACCACGCATTGACCGATGCGCTGGCGACTGCGGAGCTGTTGCAGGCGCAGATCGCCCACCATTTTAGTGAAGACACGCCACTTGGAGAACTCTGGCTGTAAATAAAAAAATCCGGCACATGGCCGGATTTTTTTATTTACAAATCAGAACTGTACTAGGGCGAATTCGCCGGTGCCACTACCCGGCTACTCTTGCCGCGCGGCTCCGTACTGAACCCCATAAGCAGACTGACACACATCAGCAGCAACACAATGGTGAACGGCAGACCGGTGGATATGGCGCCGGCCTGTAAGGCTTGAATCGCATCTGTTCCGCCGATCCACAACAGGGCTGCGGCGATGGCTCCCTCTGCGGTGGCCCAGAACACGCGCTGCGGTACCGGCGCATCGATCTTACCACCGGCGGTGATGCTGTCGATAACCAGCGAACCGGAATCCGAAGAGGTGATAAAGAACACCAGTACCAGTACGATCGCTACCACTGACAGCAGGGTGCTCATCGGCATCTGCTCAAACATCTGGAACATGGCCAGAGGCACCTCGGTAAGACCCTTTTCACCCAGGACACCGATCTTGTTGACAACCTGATCGATGGCGATGCCACCGTAGATGGACATCCAGAGGATAGTCACGCCAGTCGGCACCAACAGTACGGCGGCAATGAATTCGCGCACGGTACGACCGGAGGAGACGCGGGCAATGAACATACCTACAAAGGGTGACCAGGAGATCCACCAAGCCCAATAAAAGACGGTCCAGCCCTGGAACCAGGCTTCGTCTTCACGCCCATGCGGATTACTCAGGGGGATGATGTTCTCCAGGTAGGCGCCAATCGTGGTCGGAATATTCCCCATGGCAACGGCAAAACCGATCAGAGCCACCGCAATCAGCAGGCCGAAGGCGATCACCATGTTGACGTTACTGAGCAGCTTGACACCACCCTCCAGTCCACGAACCACCGAGAACGTGGCCAGTGCGGTAACGCCAATAATGATGATAATCTGCAACCCGATACCGTTCTCAATACCAAAGACGTGATGGATACCGGCCGCCGCCTGCTGCGCGCCGAGACCCAGCGAAGTGGCCAATCCAAACAGGGTAGCGAGTACCGCCAGGATATCGATGATATGTCCGGCCCAACCCCAGGTACGATCACCCAGTATGGGGTAAAAAATTGACCTGATGGAGAGGGGAAGACCCTTGTTATAGGTGAAGAACGCCAGGGAAAGCGCCACCACACCATAGATCGCCCAGGGGTGAAGCCCCCAGTGATACATGGTAGCGCCCATCGCCATACGCGCGGCTTCCGGCGTATTGGCTTCAACGCCAAGTGGGGTCTTGTACCATCCTGTCAGGTAGGCGACCGGTTCCGCCACGCTCCAGAACATCAGGCCGATGCCCATCCCCGCGGCAAACAGCATAGCCAGCCAGGAGATCGTGGAGTGCTCCGGTTTCGCATCTTGCCCGCCAAGTCGGATCTTACCGTAAGGCGAGACCAACAGCAGCAGACAAAAGATAACAAAGATGTTGCCGGCCCACATGAAGAGTGCATCAAAGTTACCAATAATGTCCCACTTCAAGCCGTCCAGTAATTTTTTGGCTGCCGCCGGATCAGCGACCAGTGTGGCGATCAAAAACAGCAGAATAAGCCCAGCGCTAATCCCAAAAACGGGGTTATGTATATCGAAGCCCCACTTCTGGACATTATCCTGCCCCACCGAATAATCGGTACTCTCAATACTATATTTATCGTGCTTTGAGTTCATAAAACTCCCCCTCTGGTTCTGCATGCCGATACCCGATATGGAAGCCCAAGGTTTTGCAGATGCCTAGGCAGATATCTACGTTGGATATCCATTTATGGTACAAATCGATATTACAGAGTCTCTTATATAAGGTCATAAGACATTGAATAATCAATGAAATGTGCCACAAATCTAGTTGTGGCGCTAACGAGTGTAAAACAATTGCGGGCGCCAAAAAGGCCTGAAACCGACCAGTTTTAAATGAAATGAGACAAACTTCCAATCTTCAAGAGTGACCACAAGCAGGCAACATCAAGCGTGAACAGGTGCAGCTATTACCTTAAACAATAGTCGCGTATCCACTGTTTTTCCAGAACAGCGAAATACAGCAAAAGGGCGTTCCCAGGAACTGTAAATGTATGGTCGTCGCCAGAAGTAGCGGCAGTCTTGACTGGATATCCGCTTGTCAAATAAAGGCTGTACGGACGCGTGCCCGGAAAATTAGGCGCGTTGATGGCTTTTGTTGAAACTTGCACAGGTCACGATGCACTGCGCACGAAGAATGCAAAAGCACTGCTATAGGAAATCATCTGACCAAATACCCAATGTAGTACCAGCCCATACCGGTCACTCCCACTCCATTATCAACAGAACTTTAAACTTCTTATTTGTCAATCAGTTGAAAAATCTATCTTAAAAGTGCCATAAAAAATACCCTGCTCAGAATTTGCTTCAATAAATCTTCTTTAGCACCAAGTTCCATACTGACATCCATTCGTGCATTCTTGGCGAGACAGAAATCAACTGGTTGGCATTGTTTTTCATAATAACTTTCATTTTTTACGCTTTGCATATGCCAATGCTTCATGCAAATATTTTTCGTAATGTTTTTCCAAACTAGCTGGGATCAATACCCACTCCTTAAAGCGCTTTTTAGTGAAGTTAAATTCCTTGCCTTCTCCCGAAGCGATCAATTCATTTACCCGTTTCGGAGATACCTTGATGATCATGGCATTTTCCGGTTCAAACATCGCTGCCATGAAGTCACCCTTGTATCTAAGGCATGGGCCTTTCATCAAGGTCGAGTGCTCCACACCGACCTCTTTATCGACTAGTTTGTTTGCAATATCATCGTATGTCACTTGAGGTTTCCTTTGATGTAAGCCAGCAGCTCAGGTGTATTATCAAGCTTCCTTGGCCCCATGAGCATGCCTCTAAGTCCAGCTTCTTTAAGCCGATCGAGGCTTAACTGGCTGGTTTTATCGAGTCTAACCACATTTATATTGACCAACTTCATGAACGGTTTATTGTTCGCTCCTGTATCCGGTATCTGTTTGAAAAACGGGCTGACCTTATCGAATATCTCATCCTGTTCCAGGCCTGTTTCCGCAACATCGGTGGCAAAACCGATCTGTTTATAGGGTGCCGCCAGATAGATCAACACTTTGTCACCCTTCTCTACCTTTGATTTAACCGGCCAATAAGCGCTTTTTTTGGAGAATGCGCCAAGCACATCATAGAGCTTTGTATTGGCAGGATATAACCAGTATGCCATAACTCCTCCAGCATAAACTCAGAATGGCCGCCGCCCCATGACTTCTGGCTTGACCGCGGTATTTGCCCAATGAGGGTTGTCGCGCATCCTCTGATAATAAGCGGTGATATTGGGATAATCTGTCCAATCAAAAGGAACAGCATCCACAAACATCTCCACATGCGCCACCGCATAATCAGCCAAGGTCAGGCCGTCACCAACCAGGTAGTCACGCTCCTGTAAGTGGGTTTCAAGTACCGGAGCATAGAGATTTAACCTTTCGATGCACCACCCAACCAACGGCTGATTCGGCTCCTGGCCAAGAAAATTGGGCTTGGCCACCGTCTCAAATGAGAGTGTCCCAAGAGCCTGATTATAATGAGCCAGCTCCCAGCAGAGCCAACGCACAATATCAGCACGCGACTTCTGATCCCTGGGGAAGAGCGTATTACCCGGTACCTGATCGGCCAGATACTGGTTAATCGCGTTTGACTCCCATAGGTTCAAATCGCCATCAACCAGCACTGGCACCATTCTGTTGGGATTGATTTCTCCAAACTCAGCTGAGGCTAAATCGCCGTCGAAAAAGTCGAGATATTCAATATCAATCTGGAGTCCCAAATGATTAAGAACTGCATGAACCTTGCGACAGTTGGGTGAGCCATTTACATAGAAAAGTTTCATGCCCCATTCCTTTTTTTGCAATACTTGCGAATTGCAAGCAATAGGATCATACAGGCAAACACTTTCAAAATGCAAGTATTAAGGATATAGTTTTTTCATGACAACCCCATGCAACAAACGCCGCTCAAGCTGCCCTATTAGTTTCTCCCTAGACGTCCTGGGGGACAAATGGACCTTACTGGTCATGCGTGATCTGATATTCATGCGCAAGCGCCGCTTCGGCGATTTCCTAAACTCCGCGGAAAAAATCGCCACCAATATTCTTACCCAGCGCCTGCGTAATCTCGAACACGCCGAAATCGTGACTCGGCGGACTGACCCGGAGAATGCGCGCCAGGTACTCTATGAACTAACGGCCAAAGGGCTCGACCTGATTCCAGTTTTACTCGATCTTATTATTTGGGGAGCCCGTTACGACCTAGAGACTGGCGCACCACAGGAGTTCCTCACGCGAGCTCAAACAGATCGTAAAGGCCTAATCGAAGAGCTGCGAAATTCGATTTTAGAACAGTCCAGCAATGAATAAACACCATTAACCAAGCGGTTTAAAAAAGTAATCGACCTAATAAAAAACAGCTAGATCCATGTATAGAGATGACTATCGTCAATAATGGCGGTTAGCGACACCAGCACCCGTGGCAGCTGTGCACATACCTAACAGCATAATGATTTGCACCAAGGGGTGGATATCCTGATTAGTCATAATCTCTATTTCAATCATGCTTAAATGAAAGAACCGCAGAAAGGTGGCGAGGCTTCACCACCGGACTGCGGCCTCCAACAGTATTTTGCGCGACAATCAGCTCTGGCGGTAATTGGGCGCTTCCTTGGTCATGGCGACATCGTGTACATGGGATTCGCGTATACCGGCATTGGTCACCCGGACACACTCCGGTTTGGTGCGTATCTCCTCGATCGTGTCTCGGCCGGTATAAACCATACTGGCACGAATACCACCCGTCAGCTAGGTAATCACGTTGATCATCGGCCCCTTTTTGGGGACACGACCTTCAATGCCTTCCGGCACCAATGTATCGGCGTCTTTGGTGTAAATCTTTTAGGGTTTTCACTTTCTCGTCATTTGGAAACGCCTATTTCGAAGTAGTGTCGCTCATTAAAAGTCTCCGTCAAACTCGGGGAGGTTCAATTTATCCCCGACCGCAACAATAACCTGTAGCCACTTTGTCATGCGGGTTCTGGGGCCTGTCGACACGCATTAACAACTTCATACTTTGTTTGCACAAATCCGTTTTTGTAAGTTTGTGTTTCTATGTGATTCAAGCACTTGTCATTGTTTAATGGGCCAAACAGAGGAATGCCAGTACCGATGAGCACCGGTACTCTTGTAATAATTATTTCGTCGATAAGGCCTGAATTTAAAAAACCTTGTATGGTTTTGCCTCCGTCGACATATAGGTGCATAGCACCCGAATTTTTAAGCTCATCACATAAATCACCAGGCGACTCAGACCTAAGCTCAACTGTATTTGGAATATCATCAGAAAGCTTTGGCAAAGTTTTGCTTAAAACAATAACGCGTTTATCTCCATAGGGCCACACGCCTGCAGAAATCACTAATTCATACGTCTTTCTGCCCATTACTAATACATCTATTGATCTCATAAATGCATTAAACCCAAAATCTTCATTTTCTGAGTCAGCCGGCACTGCCCCATCGCTTCCAGGTAACCAATCAAGTTCGCCATTATCTCTAGCGATAAAGCCATCAAGAGTGGTTGCGATATATACAGATACCTTCATTCATTTTCTCCGGATTTATTAACACATAGCGCTAATAGTATGAAAATCAATCCCCCTCCTTTATTCCCTTAGGAAAATTAGAGTTTCGTTTCTGTTCAATACAATTGCGTTTTCATGACGGTTAAAATCACCAGGCGCCAAGAATGGATTTTGATTGTTATGCATTTATACTCACCATTAGCTTCCTTCCCCCGGATATTTTGAAATTATTTGACTTATAAAACTCCAGTGTTCTAGCAAATTCCGGCAATGGAGGCGTCGTGACTTCCAGTCTGTGCCATCCTTTTTTAACAGCAAATTTCATGGCCGCCTTTAAGAGTTTTGAGCCGACCTTGTTGGATCTCCAGTCCGGAGCGACATAAAGCTCTGGGATCGTTCCGTATGCTCCTTCTGAATATAAAGCGTAACTTTCATAAACTGAAACAAAGCCAACATATTCTCCCGATGATCTGTCCTTTGCCATAAACACCCAATATTTGTCGGCTTCAACAAGCTCTTTGACCCTTCGTTCTGTTTCAGAAGGAATATAATTAAATGCCTTTTCGTTTATGGCATCCATGATCTCAGTTAAAAGCTCGCCGACCATTTTTGATACTACATGGTAGTTTTGATTCGATATTGGCTCTATTTCAATTTCACTCATGCTCTATTTCCCTAATCCAGACTGAGCAAGCTCACCGGAGCTGCTTCCATGATAGTAGTAGAAGATCGAGGCCTATGAAAACTGCTGAAGGTGCTGCTTTCACTAAACCCCAACCCCTTATATAACCCATATCCAGATGGCGATGCCTGTAGTGTGCAGTAGCGGCCCCCTTTGGCTCTGGCATGGCGAATCAGTTCTTTCATCACTACTTTAGCAACCCCTTGCCTTCTGCATTCCGGCAACACGCCCATTTGATGAACCCCCGCCATGTTTTCGTGAAAAAATAGCATTGCAGCAGCGACAGGCTTGCCGTTTAATCGATGTAAAAAGAGAGCGACGTCTGGGTGACGGGCCATTCTTTGGATGACCTCAGTGTCGATTTCATATCCGAAAGCACACTCGTTGACCCTTACCCATGCCCGAATACTTGCTTCGTCCGTGATCACATCATTGGTTTCTGAATTGCGATATTCGGGCAAGGTGGCATCCAGTTCAAGAAACATCGCCGTCTGCGTGAAAAGCTCCCTGAAGCCGGCCTGTGCCAATCCCGCTTCCAGTTGCATCGTATCGCTTTCATTTTCCTGCCAGAGCGGGAAGATGCAGTCGCTATCCGATATCAATACCTGCTCCAACAAGCGTTTAATTCCCTTTTTACCGTAGCCGGACTCCAGCCACAGACGGTATGGCCAACCTGGGGAGCGATACAGTCCATCTGCAATTCGTACGGCACCCATCGTTTTCCAGAGCGCGGTCAGGTTACGGATATTCATCTCATGGATTTCCCGGGTTTTCATGTTTAACCTCTGTTAATCATGAAGATGGCGGCAATCATCAGCACTGCGCCCAGGATCTTTACGGAAGAAAGGGTCGATACAGGAAGCTGAAACCAACCGAAATGGGAGGCGACAAGACCGAACAGCAGTTGCCCGCTAAGTGAATAGGAGAGCATTGAGGCCACGCCCATTTTGGGAATCAGGTAATAAAACAGCGCCACGGCCAAGGCGCTGAAAAGCCCCCCGGTAAACCAGAGATAACCCGGAACGGCGTAAACCGTCTCGACGGTTGGCGGTTCCCGGAGAAGAACGACGGCCGCCACACCCAGATAGAAAGCGCCACTGATGAAGGCAATCACCGTCGCCAAAAGTGAGCTGGCCAGAAGCTCCCCCAAGTGGGCATTCAGGGTAGCCTGCAATACGATGGCAACGCCCGCCACGATGCTTAACGCAATCAAGAGCATTTTCTCCTCCTCCAGTCAATTGAGATTGAGGAAGTCTATCGCGCCAATCGTTTGGGGCCATTTACATAGGTTGATTTATTTCATATTTCGTCGGATTCGGCTGAGCTGGGTCGGTGTAATGCCAAGGTGCGAAGCGATGTGGTATTGCCTAAGCCGGGATTCCAGATTGGGATAGTTTTCCTGGAACCGTTGATAGCGCTCCGTCGCGCTCTCCTGCACCAGCGAAACCTCACGTGACTCCTTGTCAATCAACCAGTTTTGCTCCAAGTAGTGGATATGGAATAGTTTGATATCGTCCCGTTCCTGTAGCAGTTTGCGATAGCCCAGGAAATCGATCCGAACCAGCTCACTCTCTTCAATCGCTACGATTTGAAATCGGGAAGGCGTATTCGTCAGCAACGCAACCATGGAACCGGGAAAGGTGTTTTCGCTGAAAAAGACTTTGTTGTATTCGTCGCCGGCTTCGTTGAACACAAACTGCCTCATCAAGCCCCGATAGATAAAACCAAAATCTTTTGGCACTTCTTGCATAGGATAAAGCACACCATCCTTATGGACCGTATCGAAATACGAGATCTCCCTTAACAACGCCCAGGAGTGCTCAGAAAGCGGATAATAGCGTCCCGTGACTGCCCTTAACGCCTGAAAAGCACGCGCCTCCTTTTGCAATGCCCTATTTTTCATAACGATTTTTTCCATTCACCTACCATTCATCTGTAAGATAGGCGGGAACATAACGGATCATTAAGCTATTGGTTCGAAGATTTATCACGTTTGGCGTCTTGTGCCATAAAAATAGCTGCACGTTCCAGCCCGGCATCACGATGGACTTCCCCATTGTGAAATTGGTCGCTTTCAATCGTTGCCAGAAGATTACGTCGCTGAGGATAGCGGACAAATATAAAGTGATCCCACCTATCCGCGAGCATACAATCCTCGCGATTGCCGAAAAGGCAGATGGGTTTTCCGCCATAAACTGGGTATGCACCTCTACGTAATAACTCAAATCCTGCAATCTTAGCGTAGCGATCATACGCCTCTTTACCGCTAATCTTTTTGTCGTCTTCTTTGAAACCTTTGTACTCTGCAACCTCTCTATATTTATTGAGGTTGTAGACATAAAGCGGTTCATCCAAATCTTGAGTTCTTGCAACCTTCATCTGGTTCTCGTCAGGCCAGACGTCTGTATTCTCGGCCTTCCAAGTAGCGGGAGGGGTACCTTTGTCGGTGACACCTTTAAACAACCGGGCAATCCATGAGATACCTTTAACCATATAAAAAGTCATCGATGGCTCTGGTATGACTACAAGAATGGTATACCCGGAGCAAACCTGCTTTAGAGCATTTTCAAAGGTTGACAAAAAGTCGAAAGCCGCTTGGGCCGATGAAAATTCGTCGATCACAATCTCGTCGATCAACATCCCGTCCCGAGCGACCGGGTCTACCTTAACCCGATACAATATTTTTCCTTTGAGTCTGCTTTTATCCAGCCATTTATGGTAACCATCAGAATCAAGAATTTCCAGATGGTAAACAAATGCCACTTTCCCTGAACCCGCCTCTTCCAAGACTCGACGGCATGACTCTTTATCTTTTGAGAAGGATATATTCATTTCAACTCTTTTTAAGCCGTTATCTATTTCGCGTCGACTCTGTACTGCAATCTAACCTTCTGTTCTTTCATCTTCACTTCTTTCACACTTAAAAAATTCGAGGATGGCTTTATTAAAAATCTCAGGCTGATCCATCAAAGATAGATGTCCAGCCTCTTTAATTCGATAAAGCCTTGAATTGGGAATGACCCTGGCTGCAGCTTCTCCATGCGTGATAGAAAACAGTTGATCGTTCTCCCCCCAAATTATTAGCGTATCATTTTGAATCTGACGAAGGGAGTCCTCCGGTATGGCTGCGACAGCAGCGCCTTTACCTTGTCGAAATGCATTTTTGCCGCCTTTACGCTTTATGACTTCAATGGAGTATCTTGCGTGATTCGAATCGCGATGATCAGGATCGAACAATATGTGTCTAGAGTAATATCGATTGGCCAGAGAAGATGGGAAAGCGTTCAGCCAAAGCATTCCCAGAAAAGAGGAAAGCGAAGGCTGCGCGCCTAGAGCGCCTGAATCAACCAAAACCAGTTTATTCACCATTTCCGGATTATCCAAAACGAACTGAAGGGCAATCGCTCCCCCTTGAGATAGGCCGACAATATGTGCTTTATGGATATTTAAGGACACCATGAATTCCTTTAGCCAAGTGGAGAAATAAGGTCGATCATATGAAGCGTCAGGTTTATCGGATTCGCCGTAGCCAACGATGTCTGGCGCGATGACATGAAAGTTTTTTGAAATAGCACCAATCGACGGGTACCAGGTGACAGCCCCCGCTCCTGCGCCATGCAGGAGGATCACAGGATCGCCTTCACCTGCCGATAAATATGCACTCTTAACTGATCCCGCCATGACTTCACTTTGCGTAACAAGGACCTTAATCTTATCTATTAGCGCTTGTCGGTGGTGATTTTTAGTCATTTTATTCATTTGTTGATAACATGATTCGGCGTAAAACTTACAACAATACCTTCAATAACTTAGAAAATGTGCTTAGCTGTTTTGCATCAAATTGTTTAAACAAATCAGCTGAAGCAAATCCAAATGAGATTTGCGCATCTTCATAAACCTGTTTCCCCGCAGCTGAAAGCGCAACCAGGCTCACCCTGGCGTCGCGCGGATTCGGCTCCTTTTCAACCAGACCCACTTTCTCCAGAGGATTTAACAGGCGAGTAATACCAGATGGGCTTAAACCTACCTGCTCAGCAAGATCGCTGCGACGCATTTTCTGCTTTGGAGCCAGGTATAACTGATTCAGAACAAAATATTCAGATAAACCTATGCCATGTACAAAAAGTGCGCCGCCAACCCGTTTCTGGATTTTGCTTTGCAGATTTATAATATCCATCACTAACCCTTCTTCTCTATTTTTTGACATATTCAACTCATTTGCGAAGTATTTGAGCAGTAAACTATAGGGTTTATTGTTTGCGTAGTCAAATATCTATCAATTAAATGAAAAACATCAAGAAGGAACCAGACCGTGATGCGAAGCGCCTGTTTGAACAGTTTGTTAGTGCAAGGCATGACAACAAGTGTCGAGTCATAAAACAACACATCATTGTTGTGGTAGAAAAATATCAATCCTGTAACTGCGCCCGATACTGGAAACAGTGTTGCAGAAAGAGAAAACGGGATTGCTATACATGACAAAAATTCTTCAATTTTTTTCTTGGCCACGAAGGCCAGAGATCCTGGCACAGAATTCAAACAGCCCTAACAGCAACCAGAAAGCAGTCCCTTTGTAGTGGCACAGTGAATTTGTGCCACCTGATTATGAGTGACATCATCACTCTCAACAAACATTCAGGTAACAAAATGACAAATAGAAGGCGGACATTCAGCCCCGAGTTCAAGCTGGAAGTGGCGCAACGGGTAGTAGACCAAGGCTACACGGTACGAGCGGCCTGCGACGCGGTCGGTGTAGGAAAATCGACGATGGAGTACTGGGTACTGTAGCTTCGGGCAGAGCGAGTTGAAAAGTCGACCGGGTGTACAGGTCTCACACAGGATCAAAGGCTAAATCGGGAGCTGGAAAGGCAACTCAGGCGGGTCGAGAAGGAGAAAGAAATCCTAAATACGGCTACGGCCCTCTTGATGTTGTACTCGCTGAACAATTCGCGATAATCCAGAGACCTCAATGGAGCTACCCGGCCAATCGCCTCTGCCAAGTATTTGGCATGCACCGTAGCAGCTGTCGGGTTTGGCGGGGACGCCTGGCAGGAGTGAACCCGCAGGAACGGCAGTTACTGGAACGGATCAGGGTTGCCCACCGGATCAGTAACGGATCAGCCGAAGCAAGAACGGCGCCAAGCTGGCAACGGCGGAGGGAATCAAGCTAAGTCGCTATCGGGCGGCACGCAGGATGAAAACCCTGGGACTGGTAAGCAGTCAACAGCCACGGTATCACTACAAGAAGGCAGAGCAGCCTCATTTGGCGATCCCTAATCGATTGGGCTGCCAGTTTGATGTGGAGACGCCAGATAAGGTCTGGGAGGGTGATATCACGCATATCTGGACGGGGAAGCGTTGGGTTTACCTGGCAGTTGTATTGGATCTGCTTACACGCAAGCCGGTGGACTTGGCGATATCTTTTTCCACAGATAGTGGATTGACGAGAAAGGCACTGATGATGGCGTATGAATCCAGCGGGGAGCCGCAGGGTGTAATGTTTCACTCGGACCAGGAAAACCAATACACCAGCCTGTCATTCAGGCAGTTACTCTGGAAGTATCAAATCAACCAGAGCATGAGCCGTCGTAGCAATTGCTGGGACAATAGCCGATTGAGCGTTTTCTCTGAAGCCCGAAAACAGGATGGATTCCTGAGATCGGCTACGCGTCGTTTCAGGAATCGAAACAGGAGATCACGGAGTATATCGTTATACGCCCAACGGTGGATTAGCCCCCAATGTTGCAGAAAAACGATACTGGGATGCTCAAAAAGACGTGGCCAAAAATTACTTGACCACTACAATTCCTGCGTTACTCCAGCGACGACTAATTCGTTAGGGCTGTTGCTGACAAATTCGAGGCCATACTCGATTCGATATAAGTACTGTTAATGTCGCTATTGCCTACCGTTGCCAGCCAGTGCCAAGTCAGAGATATCCCATCCTCTTCTTCGGTGAATCAGCCAGCACAGATACCCAATCTTCGCTAAGGCGTTTTTGGGGTATTTTAAGTCACTGATTTAGGTTTACGCCTTGTTCGGCTGATACCTAAAAGTCCAAGTGAAAGTAGTACCAAAGTTCCTGGCTCTGGAACATCAACCGTTGGTCCAGGTACAGTAAGAGGTTCATATTCATAAATTAATCTCGAAAATGAATTGAAAATCCCAGAAATTCTGTTTGTGGCTCCACAAGCATTCAGTGTCTGGCAATCCAAACCATCCCCTTCTAAACCAGCCCGTAATTGATAGTAAAAAAGACCTATAAGCGGCCGATTAATATCGGTACCGATACCCAAAAAGTTATCAAGAATATCGCCTTCATAATCGTATCTTGTGTTCCCATTTACTTGCCAAGCTTGTATGACCGGATCGACATATGCGTTATTGACCTTTTGTTGAGAAAAACCAACACCATGAGGAGTTATGCGATCAGCTTCATCCGGAAAGGCAAAAATTTGAAGACCAAATAGATTATTATTATTATTTCCTACAGGATCAAAATAGGTATTTAAAAGCACGGAATAGGAACCGTCGGTACCTACACTAAATATGCTATCTTCAGGACGCAGTATAAAGCTGCCTTGAAGATCCCACCGAGTAATCAATGAAGCTTTAGTCAGTGTTCCTAAATTTGGATCAAAAGTATTAAATCGAAACCTGCTATAGAAGTCTTTGGAGGCACTGCAGGAATTTAGACCTCCAAGTGTACCAACTTGATTAGTGCAAGCCACATCATTATCGGGATCAGTATGAGTGAAGGCTACTGTTTGAGTGATCGTTAGAGGAGTGGCTTGAATTTGGGCACTAATGACGAATAAAGCAATCATTATCACCGATGAAGTCATACGTCTCATAATTAATCCATTTTCGTTAGTTGTCGATTCTGTGTCGGTACCGACGTTATCGTTGTGATGGCAGACAATTTCCGACGACTTGTACAACAGCTTGAATTCCATGCTGTTTCCATCGAGACTAGCAAAGTCGGATAGGTGATGAAATTAGCCATGTGGCTATTTTTTGTCTGGCGAACGCAGATCACATACCTATGGAGAAATGGACCCGAAAATTAGGACAGGCCGTTCAGTGTGTTTCCTGTTAATTTTAACCACTCTCTAAAAGGAACAAACAATGCGCAGAAAACGACGAATTCACTCACCGGCTTTCAAGGCCAAAGTGGCATTGGCAGCGATCAATGAAGATGGAAGTCACTTAAGCGACTGCCCAAAATATGGGATCCATTTCTCTGTGCGGATACCTATCGAGAAATGAAAGCACTGGTGATCGACGACCACCCTGCATTCGTCGCCTCCCTGGAGACGCTGCTCAAGCGCATGTACCGGAACATCGGTATCGACTCTGCCACATCAGCCGAAGCCGCGTTACGCCATATCGAATACCATCCCGATTATCAATTCATCCTGCTTGATCTCGCCATGCCCGGACTGGACGGTTTCGCCTTTTTGCGGGCTTTGGAACAACGTAAACTACCTATCCCGGTAATCATCGTCTCCTCCCACGAAGATCCGGAAACCATCCATGCCTGTATCAATGCCGGGGCTGTCGGTTACATTCCCAAATCCTATGGTCTGGATCAGATGGCGAAGGCCATCGAACGAATCCATGGCGGTGAAATCTACCTGCCGCAAGCACTCAAGCAAATAACCACGCAAACACACGAGGCGGACGTTAAACGGCGTTGCGAGCAATTCGGCATTACCATAAAAAACCACCAGGTATTGGTGTGGCTGGCCAAAGGCAAGACCAATAAGGAGATCGCCGACGAGTTGAATATCTCGGTGCATACGGTGAAGGCGCATCTGGCCAAACTGTTTGAACGACTGCAGACCGGCAATCGGATGGATACAGTGATGGAGGCTATCCGCCTGGGGTTGCTTGAAGGCTGACCCGTAATCCCTGGCGCTCGCGCAAGGACAGAGAGAGAAGAGAGAGCAATGCGGCTTAGTCTACCATTAAGCGGTGCAGGGTGCTGCGCAGGGTAACAGGAGCTACCGGTTTACTTAATACCGGATACTGATCGTCGCGGATGCTGCTCAGTTCCTCCGCCGTGACATCGCCCGTTATGATTAAAGCCTTGCTCTTCCTGCCTGCCTTCTCATTCATCGCCTTGATCACTTCAAGACCAGTATGGCCATCCGCGAGACGATAATCGGCAATAATCACATCAATCTCTTCGTCCGCCGTCACTGACACGGCTTCCTGCAGAGAAGTGGCCGTCAGCACGGCGCATTTCCATCCAGCCAATAGATCGCGGGTGGCAGAAAGGACATCCGGGTCATCGTCCACTACCAGCACGACGGCGCCCTGCAGGCGATAACCACGCTCTTGGTGGGTGAGGGGCTCACCATTTTGCTGTGGCATTGCTGTCCCTCCCGGCACCATAAGCCTGAAACAGCTGCCGCAACCACTGCGGGATACGAGGCTCAGTTGATGGCCAAGCAGTTGATTCAGCCGCTGTACGATGGAGAGTCCGAGACCGAGCCCCTTGCGCCGGTCACGGCCCGGGTTATCCAGCTGTACAAATTCACCGAAGATTTCCTGCTGCTTCTCCACCGGAATACCGCGACCGCAGTCCCATACCTCGATCCGCCAGTGGTCGCCGCGTTTACGTGCGCCAATCAACACGCCAGAAGCCCTGCCATGTTTTACTGCGTTGTCCACGAGATTCGCCAGCATGCGATAGAGCAGTGTCGCATCCGAATACAGCCACGCAGGGGGTGAACGAAAGCGCAGTTTCACACCATATTCCCTCGCCTGTGGGGTGAACTCATTTTTCAACCGAGTGATGAGTTGCGTCAGCGGGAAGTGGGAGGGACTGGATTTCAGGATGCCGGCATCGAGGTGTGAGATATCGAGCAAGGCATTCAGGATATCATTCAAAGCAAATAGCGAGTTGCCGATCTGTACCAGGGCCTGTTCCGCCTTCTCATCCTGTAACGAAGCTTTCAACTGCTCCATCCGCAGGCTCATGGCATGTAAAGGCTGACGCAGGTCATGACTCGCGGCGGCGAGAAAATCTGTTTTGGCTCGGTTTGCCTGTTCAGCCGTTTCACGTGCCGCCCTCGCCTCGTCTTCACTCACCCGCAGCTCCCGGGTTCTGGACTCGACAGTTTTTCTCAGTTGCCGATTCCAGATCAGCGTCACGCCAAAACCGATGATCGTCAGCGCAATAGCAAAGACTGCGAGTTGCTCGCGTGTAGGTCTCCAGGGCTCTGTCTTTAAGCCAACCCATTTGCGATAGATGACTTGCCGGTCCTCACTGCTGATGGACGCGATACCCTTCTGCAACAGGCGCTGCAACATGGGCCAGTCCCGGCGCGAAGCGAGCGCCAGTTTGTAGGAGAACTTGGTCAGACTACTTATATGAAGATTGGTAATCTTCCACTTTTCGATCGAGTAAGAAGTGGTGGCCAGATTCAAAACCCCGGCGTTCGCCTCGCCTGTGGAGATTCTCTCCAGCAGGGTCTTTACATCCGTGGCCATGCGAAGTTCTATTTGAGGATGGTTGTGACGCAGGAATTCATTGATACCGAAACCTTTAATGGTAAGCAGGTGCTTGCCATGAAGCTCTTCGAGCGAGGGGACACTTTCTCCGGTGCGGGTTATGATCACGTCCGGAAACTCCACATAGGGAGCAGTAAAAAGCATGTACTCCAACCGCTCCGGCGTCTCTGTCGCCACCGCAACCATATCGGCGTCGCGGTTCTTTACCAACTGCAGCGCCTGCGCCCAGCTTTCTGGGAGCGTATATTCAAAGCGAATCCCCAACCTTTGGGAAATGATCGCAAGAAAATCATTGGCCAACCCAACGGACTTACCCGCATCATTCTTGAACTGAAAGGGAGCATAATCAGGGTCGGAAGCAATGTGGATAACGGGGTGGGCGTCGACCCACGCCAGCTCTTCCGCTGTCAGGACCAGCATGGGAGAACGGTATGGAGGAAATACCTCCCCGCCAAGACATGCGCCCGCTGACAGCGCATAGAACAGGATAAGAAAAATGGTCCATGTTGAACTCATGATGTATTGCAGCTCATGAACACTCCACCGTATAACACAGTAAATCATCTTTTTTCTAAACCAAGTCCGGCCGGTTCGACAAGAGCCAACTCATAACGGGTTGTTCTGCCACCACCTCGTAACGGGATGATCGTAACCTTGGCAACCCGATCAGAAAGATCGCGGCTGGCCGTTCTATTGGGACATTTGGTGATTGGTTCATATCTTCTGGTGGTGATTCCACCTTCAAAGCCTTTTCGACCTTCAGCGAATACCCGCGATACCATCCTGGCCTGCCGGTCAGTCAACTGGTCGCCATAAACTTCATAGAAACCTGACTTGGCCATTACAAAATCCACCTCTTCCCTGGCTATTTCCTGTGTCTTGATGACCCTATCGGCAAAGTAATCAAACCAAATATTAACATCCAGGCTTCCACGGCTCGCTTTCTCCCGTTGCAGATAATAAGATTTGTTGTCACCCTCTAACGCCGTGGCAAGACAAGCCGTGGTTGGATAGCCAAGAGACTGCGAAAGCGCGTGATCAGCAATCGCCCTGCCGACTCGCCCATTCACGTCATGGAAAGGATGAATCACTTCGAACCAGAGCTGTGCAATACCTACTCGGGCAATTCCTGGCAGGTTCTTATCCCTGCTCAAAGGGTTGGTATCGTTATACCAGTCGATAAATCTCGTCATTTCTTCAGGCACCTGGATTGCTGGCAGGGCTTCATAGTGAACCTTTTCCCGACGTAAGGCCCGCTCACTATTTGCACTGGCGAAGAATCGTTGCGGTATGCACCCCGTAAAATAGGCGTGTAGCGCTGTTCCGGGATGGCCATGGATTGCCACTTACCCAGCAGATCCTGAGTCAGCGATGTTTGCCTGTTCTTACGAGCATCCACCCGCAACGAAGCAGCCCCCACCGCTTTCTGGTCTGTGTTGTCTGGTAGCGTATCCGATGCAATTAAAGAAAGAAGAGATGACCTGACCGATTCTCTATCCAGACCCTCGCCCTCAATGGCGCTGGTTTTGATGACTTCTGAAAACATCAGATCAATCATGGCATCCTCTTGGGACGCCATTGACAGTGCCTCAAAGCGGCTGGCCAGACGCTCTGAGTTCAGACGAAACTCAAGTTCCCGGTCATTGAGCGCGCGATTGTCATAGCGAAAATCTGGCCGGTCGGGTTGCTGCCATATCCATTTCATGCGGCACTTTCATGTGCCACACCCTCACTGGCGGCCTTCGGCCGTGCAAACTGTCGATCCTGCCATTTTGTCATGGAGTGAGTATGGACCATAATCACGCCATACGCGTACGAGGAGAGGAACTGAACGCTGTCAATACGATGACAGCACCAATTCACCTCTCATGGTATCGCTATTTTCTAATTTCAACACGCAACAAATACCATGAAAGATGCCATTGATGATGCAGATTACATTATTGATTAGATTGTATTAATTTTTATAAATCAATATGTTAAAAATCACAGTCACTCCCACTCTATCATTAATAAGCCTTTTTTATCTTTTATTTTCAATATGTTATTTTCATGCTAAACGGTAATACCATGCTCAGAAATTCCTTCAAAAATCCGCAATCCTTACCACCTTATAATTTCAATGCTGCCTGAAGATCTTCATGCTCGAACGCACTGGCCATGCGTGCAATCTCAGCACGCTTGGCTCCGACTTCTGCTGCTACTACCTGCCAGGTACGCGTCACCTCTGCCACTTCACAGATAATCGTTCGTGCCTGTCCATCGCCAAGACCAAAATAACCAGCCGTTTCCCGCAATAACGCCACTGAGCAAGTACCTTCGTCAAGGTCAATGTTTGTTGTCAGTATCCGCGCCTTCACATCCACCGGTGTCGGATTAAGATCATAGGCAGGCGAAAGCACCCAACCACCCTGCCCTGACCACAGGAACCCGTGGTTGCGCAAGTGATCGTCAACGTTGGACACCAGGACATTGAAAACCACTCGGCGATAAAGCTGCCACGCATCTTCTTTGGCCTGGGCACCATGTGCCGTCAAAGCATCCACAAGTTCAGGGTAACTGCCACGTTCACCGTCCCGTGACCCAGTCATCGACATCGCAGACAGAAAGGGAATTCGCCAGCCGTTGTCACGATCGAAGCGACGCGACAACAACACCGGTTTACCGGCAACCTGTAGTAATTCATGCTTGGGTGTTTGTATACCCGCCCGCTCTGCCAATCTGAGAGCGATTTCTTCCCAGGTTTCAATGCTGTAATCGTCGGACTCCTTGGGGAATTTCGCGATCGACAGATGACCATTCTGATCGATCACGGATGCCTTGGGACGAGCTCCTCCCAGCGACGATCCTGGCGCGAAAATCAGTTGCAGATCTTCATCTGTCTCTTCGTCACGCTCTATCCGTTCAGTGATCTGAAGCAAACGCCCTAGCTCAATCAGAGCGGGAACGCCGTGATGTACAGGCGCCTGAAACACCTCCTCACCACGCCAACGAAACCTGAGCGCACCCAAGCGGGTCTCATCTGCCACACCAAGTAGATAATGCAGTTCCCCCAGCGTACGCACCTGCCGTCCCTCGCGTTCCGCCAGACGTCGTTCAGCGCGCTGCATCAGGCGCCTACCCCAGGTATCCGGTGCCGAGTCACCAATCGATCCGAATATGGGCTGGCCCGCCTGCGGAGGGAATGCCCCCGCAGTCAGAGTCAGTGCCGGCTCGATCGAAAAACGGTTTGCATCTCCAAGCCAGTCCTCATCATATTCAAAGGCAACGGTTTCTCCACGACGAGATGCCTGCCGGTGAAGTACCCCCAGTGGACGTACCCACCCTTCCAGATCAATATGGACCTCAACGTCAGTCATCCGATTGCTTCCTGCGCTTCGTCGACATACGCACACGCTGGGGCAGTTCCCCGGAAGCGAGCGAACGCCCGATTTCATCATGGGCAGGATCGGCGAGCTGATCCAGCCTGTCCAGCAAGCCCAGCGACTGCAACACAGCAGCATAAATCCCCATACTTACACCCGGATCTCCCGCCTCGACCCGCTGCAAGGTGGCCCGGCTGGTAAAGGCGCGCTCTGCCACCACAGCCATGGTCAAACGGCGTCGCTGCCGGGCTTCGCGGAGATCGGTACCCAGTTTTCGCAATACTCGCCTGACGGCGGAGGATGGTATATGTGGTTTTGGCATAATGTTTTATTCAGTTATCATTAAACAAGCTTAATGTAACATGAATAATACATTATTCAAGTAGAGCCGCCGATACCATGAAAAGCTCAACAGACCTGACATGGTATTGACTCAGCGCGCAGAAGCCGCGTGCGTCGATACCATGATTTATACCATTGAAAAATGGCACTAACTGCTTTCCGATGCCCGCCAGTGTCAGATGATGCCAGACAAAAAATGAGGATAAGTGATTGGTTCTGCTAACTTGCTGAGAATTGATGCCTGTGAATGCCTGCCAGTGCCAGATCCGGTCTACTCCCACTCGATTGTAAATAAGCCTTTTTTATCATTTATATTCAATGGCTTATTTTCCTGCCAAACGGTAATACCATGAAAAATACCATGCTTAGAAACTTCTTGATTGCGAGATTGTGACACCTTCAGCAAGCCGGCAAAACTGTTCGTAGTACTACGTTCCAAGCGACTTCCCAAGTGATACGCTCCTGTTCCAGACGGACATTCTGGCCCCAGGCATTGCGTTTGATGGCTTGATACACCGCCTGCTCGGGGTCTGTCAGCAGGAGCAATGTTTCCGCAGCATGCTGATCCTTCTCCTCCACCCACAGAGTCTGATGGCTTCGGAGGGTCGTTTCGTCCATCAATACGGATTTGAGCTCAGGAAGATAGCTTCTGGCACGATTGAGAATCGCAAATCCATGTGTGTCCAAATCCCCCCAGTAGATGCAGTTTGCTTTGGCAATCCAGGGTAGACGACCCAGCACGTCGACCCCATAACCCAACTGCATGATGACAACCGAACCCGGAAGATCATCAAACGCGAGACCGGTTTGCAGGTTCTCGACAATGAAAACGTTGCTGACAGGGAGATCGAGTTCAGCCAGCTGTTCCCAGGGTGCAGAGATATCGTTCAGACTGCCAATCCGTTGCCTCAGGCTCTCGTCCAGAATGCGCAGACGGATGAGTTGTGGTGGTGCCTTGAGTCCGCAGCGCTCGCAAAAATCACCCTCGCTTGATGATTTACCTCGCACGTTATCGACGAGATCTGCCAGAAGCCCTTTACGTTTTTCAAGCCACTTGCTGTCCAGGCCACTGACGGGCAGCTGTCTCGGATAAAGGTTGGAAGCAGGATGCTTCTCGATCCAGGCGACCATATCGATAAGGCGTCGATAATCCGCCTCGCTGTAATCAGCAAGAATGGCAAAGTAACGAGGCAGCTTGTCAGAAAGCTGAGGCCAACGCCCGATAAGATCCCTGTATCGCTGTTGGGCGCGATCCCATCGATCTGCCTCTCCAATCCATTGAGCAACTTCGCCGGAGCCAGACAGCAGCAGTTTCTCGGGAACAGGCTGTGTTCCCAGCTTGCGCCAATGCCGTTCACTCCAGGAAAGTGATCCCACACCATTCCAGGATTGCCAGGCAGCTACCCAGGCACGGACGTCTTCAACCTGCTTCAGCGCCTGGTTCTCGGTGGGGATGCCCAGATTGACCTCCAGTGGCCAGGCACTGTCTTCCAACTGCTCTGGTTCGCGGCTTGCCTCAAGCCACTCACGATGCCTGTTCTTGAAGCGGCGCTTCAACTCCTTTTGAACATCATCAGGAAACTTCAAGACTCGCCTCCTGATGTGCATGAGCAGGCAGTTTCAGGCGCTGCTGCTCCGAATCATATTCGATCATCAAAACACCGGAGACACGCCGGTCGCTGATATCAATAAAGCAGGCACCACCAATAAACGGTTCCAGGGTCATGACCGATTTCAGCGGTGTGGCGACAATCATCTGAAAACCAAAATTCTTGAAGATATTCATCGCCAACGCGGTGAACTCATTGTCAGCCTTGTCGAAGGCCTCATCGAGTACCACCGGCGCATACATGGGCACACCATGCTCATTGCCGCCCAACTGGTAGCGCAGCGCAGCGGCCAGGCAGGTCGTGGCCAGCTTCTGCCGTTGACCACCCGACTTACCTGAACCACTGCGATAGACCTCCACCTCGACACC